>JAUHXB010000267.1 GCA_030427215.1 Alphaproteobacteria bacterium
AATAATAAGAGAACTCTCCCCTCCCTCAGGGAGGGGATTAAGGGGAGGGTATTTAATTTTGCGTGTTTAATAATCATCTTAAACCCTCACCCTAGCCCTCTCCCCGAGGGAGAGTGGATGTTTCTTTCTTCTGCTCTGGCAGTAAATGCCCTGTGACAGCATGATAATTTTTAGATGAGGGAACAAGATATGTTTGAATAATCTCCGAAATATCGCTGGATGATATTTGATCTAAATCATGAATCCATGTTTCCGCCTGATCCAACGGCACGCCAGATATCAATTGATACCCCAACATCATGGCGGGTCCTGTTAAACTGTCCATTTCATACACGGCTTCGTCTACAATTTGATTGATTGCCTTTTGAATTTCATCATCCGTAAATGGCGTATCAATCACGCCCTGTAGAACATCATTTATGGCATTATTAATTTGATCCATTGGTATGCCTTCACGTGGTGTGATGCCAATAGAAACCGTGCTGTCCTCCACGCTAACCGCGCCGTAATGAAAGTGAACTGACGAGGCCAATTGTTGTTCAACCACAAGCGATTTGTACAAACGCCCTGTATTTCCACCAATCATATTTTCTGCCAAAACAAACGCCAGTGATTTTTTATAATCCTGCCCTGCACCGGGCGCACGATATAATTTCCGCCAGATCGGTTGTTGGATGCTGCTGTGGTCATGTGTCACGGTGACATTGCCGTAAATATTGGGCACACGAGCCCATGTTTGGCGAATATTCGCATCACCATTATCGATTGATCCGTAAATTAACGCGGCCTTTTCATACACATGCCTAGTATTCACATCACCGCTGACCACCAATATCGCATTACGCGGCGCATAATATTGTTTATAAAATTCGCGCGCAGCTTGTGGTGTTAAACCCTCAATTTCATGATCCCATCCAATGATGGGGCGAGCATAAGGGTGATTGACAAATAATGCGGCGCGCATGGCCTCACTCAGTTGAGCGGAGGGATTCGAATCCGTGCGTTGTTTGCGTTCTTGAATAACCACATCGCGTTCGGTTAAGGCATCTGCGTCATCGAAATTGAGGTTTGTCATGCGGTCGGCCTCCATCCGCATCACGGCCTCTAACTTATCCTTTGGGACTGTTTGGAAATAGGCGGTGAAATCCCACGATGTAAAGGCATTATCATTCCCGCCCCATGATTTCACCTTTTTAGAAAATTCACCTGCGGGAACAAGGTCACTGCCTTTAAACATTAAATGTTCTAAATAATGGGCAAGGCCGCTGTGACCCGCAATTTCATCCGCGCCACCGACGCGATACCAAACCATGTGCGTCACCGCGGGTGTACGTGGGTTTTCAACAACCACGACCTGCATCCCATTGGGCAAAGTCATCATATTTGCGTTATAAATTTTTTCCGCGGTTATTGTGTCATCCGCCGCCATCGACATGTTTGTCATTAATAATCCTATCATCAAAAGAATATATTTCATGAATGATAAGATAGATGGTTTTTATGGCGATGTCATGAGGGGATTTAAGATTGACAAAATAGGAATTTAATCATATAATATTTCTATCAAATGTCACAAATCCGTCATTATCTGAATTCGTTTTACGAATTCTAAGGCAATCCAGAGTATAAAACCAAAATTCTAGATTCCCTTAGAATTTAATGAATTAAATTCAGGGAATGACGATATTTTAAACGTTGAAAATTAAAGTCTATTAAGTCGTAATCAATAAAATCAATAAGTTATATGGTAGTATTTAAACTTAAACGACTTAATTAAACTTAAATTAAGGGGCTTCGATATCTTCATTGCGTTTTTTGATTGTCACAACACCTTCATCTTGTAACCGTTCCAATTCTTCTTTTGGATCTATGGGAGATCCCTCATCCGTTTTGGGTGACATGAACAGTAACTTTTCCGCCGTGGTGCGGTTATCGATTGGTTCGGCCATATCCAATTGCTCAC
>JAUHXB010000268.1 GCA_030427215.1 Alphaproteobacteria bacterium
GCAAAGTCTTGGTGACAAAGCGCCTTTAATAATCGCAGATGGTGTATCATCCGTGGGTTTGGAATCAACCGTGGTTGATATGAGTGGGGATAAACCCGTTATCCTGCGCCCCGGTGCAATCACCGCTAATCAAATCGGTGAAATATTGGGTGGTCAAATAGAGGTCGATTTAGGGTCACATGACGCACCAAAGTCACCAGGGCAATTGTTAAAACATTATGCCCCAAATAAACCAATTCGGTTGAAAGCCTTTGATTTAAAAGAAAATGAAGCTCTTTTGGCGTTTGGTTCAACAAAATTCATGCCTGTATCAAAAATGCATCAAAAGCATCTTTTGAACCTGAGTGAGACAGGCGATTTATACGAGGCCGCGGGTAATTTATTCGATTATATGCGAAGACTTGATCAAACGGATGCAACGTCAATTGCCGTGATGGATATCCCCAAAATCGGTATAGGTCTTGCGATCAATGATCGATTAAAAAGGGCGGCAGAAGGATAAATTAATCTAATCCGCGATAATATCATCGGGGTTGATGCCCAATGTTTCCATGCGTTCACGCCATTTTTTATTGGCCAAAACCTGCATATCCTCGACCTTGTCCAATTCATCCGTGATTTCAAACCCAATCAAGGTTTCAACGATGTCTTCTTGCGTGATCAATCCCTGCACCGTTCCATATTCATCGGTTAATATCGCGATATAGCTTTTCCCGCGGATAAGGCGGTCATAGGCCTCGGACGCACTCAATTTATCAGAAAACATCGGGCATTCACGGACAAATTCGGATAGTTTTTTATCAAACTGATCTCTAGCCTGCGCAATTAATAAATCGGATTTCAGGATATATCCATTAATATCATCCTTTGATTGGCTGTAACTTAAAATACGAGAAAACGGCGATTCAGAATGTTTTTCGAAGAAATCTTGAACGCTCATATCTTGTGAAGCTGAAAATATCACGGGGCGGGGTGTCATGATATCGCGTACCGAAATATGGCGTAGCATCATCAGGTTTGACACAATCATATGTTCGTTTTTGTTTAAAACGCCTTCCTTTTTACCAATTTCGACCATGGCCTGAACTTCATCACGGCTAAAGGTTGAGGCATGTTTTCCCGATTTTGAAAGAAGTCGTGTTAATTTTTCAGAACACCAAACAAGAGGTAACAATGCAAATGTCAGCCAATTAATCAAAATTCCAAATGTAGGCGCCAATTGACGCCAATAGACCGCACCCAATGTTTTAGGAATAATCTCACTAAATATCAAAACCAAAAAGGTTAATACGGCGGATGTTATCCCTAAAAAATCACTTCCGAATACAACGGCGGATTGTGCACCAACACCTGCGGCGCCAACGGTGTGGGCAATTGTGTTTGCGGTTAATATGGCGGCCAATGGGCGATCTAAATTCGACTGCATTTTTTTTAAAATACGCGTGGATTTTTTCTCTTTATCCAATGACGCGATATAGGATGTCCGTACGGACAGCAAAACAGCCTCGGCAATGGAACAGAAAAACGACACAACCAGCGTAAGTAACAGATAAAATATAAGAAGTGACATGAAGGTTAATCCTTATCAACATATGGATTTTTGGATGTTCGTAACATCAAACGGATGGGAACATGTTTAATATCAAAATCATCACGTAAATTTTTGATCACGTATCGTTTGTATGATCCAGGGATGTCTTGGGGTTTGGACACCCACATCGCAAATGTTGGCGGGCGCGTTTTGATCTGTGCAATAAACCTCAACCTATTAGGGCGGTTTTGTGTGAGTGGCGCGGGGTGACGACTTTCAACACTTTCCAACCATCGGTTTAATTGCCCCGTTGTGACGCGCCTGTTCCAATTGGTATAGGTGCGCATCATCCATTCCATCAACTTATCGATTTTTTTACCTTTTAAGGCGGATAGGGTTATGACAGGCACATCGGGCAATTGTCCTAATGA
>JAUHXB010000269.1 GCA_030427215.1 Alphaproteobacteria bacterium
TAAGGTTGGGTTTGAATATCCATCAATTGATCATGTGTTTGATAAAATGCATGAAGAATTGGATGAATTAAAATCCGCTATAAAATCAGGTGGTGAAGATGACATCAAAGATGAATATGGTGATGTGTTATTGGTCAGCGCTCTTTTCGGGTCTTATTTAAAACTAAACAGTGAGGAAACACTCCGCCAATCCTGCGACAAATTCATCAAACGGTTTAATGCGATAGAGGACGATTTAAAATCGCGAGCGACAACACTTGATGATGCCTCAATCGATGATATGCGGGACAGTTGGGATAGGATTAAGTAATGTTTAATCTTTAACCGCGTCATTCTCTGAATTCATTTATGAATTCTAAGGGAACCCAGAATCTAAATCATTTATCTCTGGATCACCTTAGAATTGCCGTTGTCAATCCAGGTGATGACGATAGGAAGAAATTTAATTTATGAATACCCAAACACCTTCACGAATTTATCGTATGCCGATTGCCCCATGCGTACAGAGACATACACCCTATCAGACTCATTGTAATCGGTATTCAGGACCGTTGCGTTATCATGCAACCAAGACAGAGCCTTGCCGTTACTGACAGGTAATTCAAAATTATAGTCTTCTTCGTCTCGGGTTAAATAATCAACAATTTTGGATAATAACGGCTCCATCCCCTCACCCGTATAAGATGACAAGCAAACATTTTGCGGATCCTTATCAGTAGAATTTTTCAATCGGTTATATTCAAACGGATCATCCATCGCCAATATATCTATTTTGTTATAGACATTGAAAATATTATCGGCGGATTGATCAACGCCCAATTTATCCAAAATTGCCAAAACCGTTTCGGCATGGTCTTGCATTTCCGCATTGGACACATCCTGAACATGCAGGATGATGTCGGCCTCAACGACTTCTTCCAAAGTCGCGCTAAACGCCGCGATCAATTCGGTGGGCAAATTACGAATAAATCCAACCGTATCCGACATAATCGCCTTTTGACCATTGGGGAGTGTCAGGCCACGCATTGTAGGATCAAGCGTTGCAAACACCATGTCCTTCGATAACACATTCGCGTCGGTCATTTTATTGAACAAGGTTGATTTTCCGGCATTGGTATAGCCGACAAGGGCGATAATGGGAAAATGTTCTTTTTCGCGGGCTTGACGTTGAAGTGCACGGTTGGATTTTATTTTCTTTAGATCTTTTTCCAATCTCTTTATTTCAACATCCAGCGCGCGGCGGTCAAGCTCCGTTTGTTTTTCACCTGGACCACCAATAAATCCACCCCCGCCTTTTTGACGTTCAAGGTGTGTCCACATTCGAATAAGCCGAGATTTTTGATATTTTTTGTAAGCCAGATCAACCTGTATGCGCCCTTCCTGAGTTCGCGCACGATCGGCAAAAATGTCCAAGATCAATCCCGTTCGGTCAATGACCTTTTTCCCTAGAAACTTTTCCAAATTACGTTGTTGGTTCGCCTTGATATGCGTATCGATATAGAGAAGATCGATATCCCCCTCTTCCATTTCATCACGGATATTTTCAAGATGACCTGTGGTTATAAATGTTGCGGGACTAATCTTTTTTAAGGTAACACATTTCGTTGCTTTAATTTTCAAATTGATTGCGCGACACAGCGATTGCGCCTCTTCCAATTGATATTGCCCATCATCATAAGATGAATTTTGATATGTTTCAGGGCAAACGATGTAAACGCTGGTGGTCATGCAACCGATTTGATCGTTTCAATGATTTTATCCATTGATTGTTTGATCATTTGTTCATTATCCCCTTCTGCCATCACCCGAATAAGGGGTTCTGTGCCTGATGGGCGAACAAACACACGACCAGACCCATTCAACATATCTTGTGCATGACTGATTGACGACTTTACGTCTTGATTATCCATCACTGCTGCCGCACTAACGCCATTCAGGCCAATATTTTCAA
>JAUHXB010000270.1 GCA_030427215.1 Alphaproteobacteria bacterium
TTAAAATTTTTTATTAAATTATTCATTATCAATATTGTAATTCATATTCAATAATAAAATACTCTTATTTTGATTTTAATTTAAAAATCAATTCCAATGTTATTAAAATTTATCACCAATTTCCTTTTCAATTAAAATATTATTAGATAATTATATAAATTGAAAATCAAAATTAGTATTTTTACTAACATATGTCTCAACATTCATCACAGAAATAGATATCATAATCAAAATAACCAAAAAAATAATTTTTTTAGTAGAAGTAGATGAAAATTCATTACCAAATTTATCGCGATTATGCGCCAGCTATAGCCTTAAGCCAATTCCCTATAATGAACCAATCACTGGTGAACATGTGTTTACGCATGTGTCTGGTATTCATGTTGATGGACAAATGAAGGATAATTTATACCAAACAACGCTTGCCCCTGAACGGTTTGGACGGTCATGGCACTTCCCTTTAAGCAAGCTATCTGGTAAAACAACATTACGTTACCAATTGGATTCGTTGGATTCTGAAGATTTGTCTGTCGAGGAACAAAAAAAAATAATGGATAAGATTCAAAAATTATCTGAACAGAAAGCTGAGATTACAAACGACGTTGTTTCAAATTTAATTAAGGGTATTAAACAATGAGCATTCAAATTGAAAATAAAATCATAGGCAAGGATCGGCCTGTTTTTATCATCGCCGAAATTGGTGTAAATCATGAAGGCGATTTTGAAACATGTAAAAAAATGGTTGTGGAATCGGCGCGCGCTGGGGCGGATGCAATCAAATTACAGACCGTTGATGCGGACGAAAATTATGTTGAAGGAACATTCAGTTGGACATTGTTTCGTACTTGCGCTCTGACCAAGGAAGAAACCGCAGAAATCTTTCGCATTACGCGTGATTTGGGTATGGTGCCATTCACAACCTCGCCTGATGTTCACACACTCAAATGGGTGAATGATGATTGTGATGCCCCTGTTCACAAAATTTCATCGGGGATGATGACGAATGATATTATCATCCGCGAAACGGCAAAAATGGGGCGGCCTGTTTTAATCTCAACAGGGTTGGGCACCACTGAACAAATTGATCATGCGGTTAAGGTCGCACGCGATGCGGGATGTTTGGATAATTTGGCCTTGTTCCAATGTACATCTCAATATCCTGTCGAGCATGATAAAATTAATTTGGCGACAATGAAATGGATGGCAGATCGTTACGGTGTGATGACAGGATTTTCCGATCATACAAAAGGGATAGAGGCGCCAATGGTTGCAACAACATTGGGTGCAGTTATGATTGAAAAACATGTCACATTGACGCCAGGACGTCAGGTTGAAATTGGTGGGCAAATGATGGATTTTGATCATCACATTGGTTTGGATTTTGATGAATTTGCCGCGATGGTTGAGGGTGTAAGGCGCGCCGAAAACATGACGTTTGATCAAATTTGCGAAGAAATCCCAACGGCTAAGGCGATGGTTGGAGAGGGCGAACGTTTTGTTCCAGAAGAAATTCAAAAACAAGCGGCCGGTATGTCCCGTTGTTTGGTTGCAAGGCAAACGATAAAGGCAGGTGATGTTTTGACAACTGATAATATTGGTTTGAAGCGGCCATTTCCTGATAATCGTGGAATGGAACCATTCATGTATGACCGTATTATGGGGATGACGGCATCTAGCGAGATGGATGTCGATACCCCAGTGAAGGAAAAAAATGTTAAAGAGCTTAACTCTAGTCCATCGAATAAGTTGGCAGTATGAAACAAAGCATAACCATTTTAATCACATGCGTAGGGGGGGACCTTGTCCCCGCCGTCGTGCAAGGGTTTAAAAACAGTGATAAATATGATGTCATTGTTATTGGTGCTGATGGCCGCGATAATGCAATTGGACAACATTTCTGTGATGCATTTTATAAGGTCCCTATGGGGGAGGCGGATGATTACATTGA
>JAUHXB010000271.1 GCA_030427215.1 Alphaproteobacteria bacterium
GCATTGGTTTGTGGAAATAATACCCTTGAATGTAGTCACAGTGCCTAAATTTAAGTAATGATGCTGTTTTTTCATCTTCAACGCCTTCGGCGACAACTTTTAATCCCATTGTTTTACAAAGGGCGATGATTGTTTTGGTTAAAACCAAATTATCATGTTGTTCATCCATATGACGAATAAACGCACGGTCAATTTTCAATTTATCCATTGGAAACCGTTGCAAGTAAGACAGTGATGAATACCCAGTTCCAAAATCATCAATGGCAATGGGAACACCTAGTGCCTGAATTTCTTTTAACATCTTAATCGAATGTTCTGTATCTTCCATAAAAACGGTTTCGGTGACTTCTACTTCTAATTGATGCGGTTTAATCCCTGTTTCAATCATTGTGCGTTCAATTTTTTGAACGACATCTTTTTCCATGAATTGATGACCGGAAAAGTTCACGGCAATTGATAATTCACCCAATCCATCATCTGCCCATGCCTTTGCGGTTTTACATGCCTGTTCCATAATCCAATCACCTAAAGGAAGAATTAAACCAGACTGTTCCGCCACTGGAATAAAATCAACGGGGGATACAAAATGTCCACCAACATTATTTTCACCCGATTTCCACCACCTGATCAACGCTTCTGCGCCTGTGATTTTACCCGTTTTTAAACAAAGCTGAGGCTGATAATAAAGCTCCAATTCCTGTTTATCCATCGCCACACGTAAATCCCTTAAAATTTGGAATCGTTTTTGAATATCTTCGGTATACCTTCCATCATAGCGCTTGGCACGATCGCGCCCTTCAAGTTTTGCCCTGTTCAACGCAGTGTCAGCACATTTCAAAACATCTTCTGGCATATCGGCGTCTTCTGGTGACACGGCAACACCAACAGAACATCGAATTTGGAAGTTTTCATCCATCACCCTAATGGCCTCTGATCGAAACGCCTCAATAATATCATTCGCGCGATTCTCTGCCTCATCCACAGAGTTATTTAAAGGCAACATCACAGCAAATTCATCTTGTCCAAATCTTGCAATAATCGCGCTATCAGGGACTGTTTTTTGAAGCCTTTTTGCAAAGGCTTTTAAAACCTCATCACCAATTGCATGGCCCATTGTGTCATTAATATCTTTGAAATGGTCGATATCCATTGTCAAAACGGCGTATCGATCCACAAAATGCTCATCTGAGGCCGCCAAAGTTTCCTTCAACGTTTTTATGAATGACGCCCTATTCGGCAAATCCGTCAATGTATCAAAATATGCCAAGCGATTAACCTCGCTTTCGGCCATGCTTTTGATCCGCTTCATACCCCGCGCATTATTTTGCATCAAAATATCCGCGGCCTTAATCGCACGCCCAATCTCTGTTTTATCGTGAAGGCTTTTATCAGGTGTCGGTGGATTTTCAGGGTCTTTCGCCGCCATGGTTAGACGAGTATATAAATATAAAATTGGGTCCAAAAACCATTTGGCCAAGGCAATAATCAAGACCAATGTTACAAAAGAGGATAGTAATAAAACAATAATAATTTCCAATTGCACGGCCTTGCGCATTTCAGCCTGAATTCGTGAGGCATCCATCTGAACAATCACGTAATGTGAAATCCCTAATTCATAGGGAAGATACGTGACCTCGTAATACCCGGTACTACTGTTGTAATATTCTGGATTAAGCGCCTCAGGTAGTTTTTGAAAATCTCTTTCCATAGGTCTACCTGCCGAAGACACCTTCTCCCTATTTAAATTATAATAAGACAGCGCCGTAATTGGTGTGGTTAGGATTAATCGCGAAGATGTACGGTCATCTATAGGGGCAATGGCCTGATCAAACTTTGCGTTCGACAAGGTTGGAATGATCGAATAAAGCCCCATTTCGCGCCAATCAAACAAACGGTCTTTTTGAAATTGAGACAAAGACATAGCGGAAAACAAGGCGTTC
>JAUHXB010000272.1 GCA_030427215.1 Alphaproteobacteria bacterium
CGACATCAAAAAAGAGGACAAAACATTTCGCTTAATCCCCTTAAAAAAAAATCGTTTATTATCTAAAGAACAAGATGCTTACCACCTGTTGTTTTAGGATCAGTTGTCCCACCAGCCTTAAAGTGCAGATCACGCGCCCACTTCCCAGTAGCACAATTACATTTAGTTGTTTCGAATTTGCCCTTATTAGTGCTTGACTGTCCATCTTTACGAGGCTCAGAAGCTGCTCCAAAATCTAAATCTACATGTTCAACTGCCATTTTATTTACTCCCTTATTTATTTCAAACATCACTATAGATGCAAGAAAATGTTATGGAATAAAACGACATATCACAACATCTTTATGTTGTGCAGCGTAGCATAAAAGATAGATTATTTTAAAGACTAGCTTTGTAAAAGGAAAAAAATCTACACAAACAATAAAACTGGGTTTTCAATATATTTTTGGAAGGCTTGTAAGAATTGTGCGCCGACCGCTCCATCAACAACGCGGTGATCACATGACAATGTCGCCTTCATCGTTGTTCCGATTTCGATACGTCCGTCCTTCACAATTGGTTTTTCAACCCCTGCCCCAACCGCAATGATACAGGCCTGTGGCGGATTGATAATTGCGCTAAATTCACTAATGCCAAACATTCCCAAATTGGATACGGAACATGTTCCACCCTGAAACTCATGAGGGGCCAATTTTCCATCACGCGCCTTTTTCGCCAATTCTTTCATCTCAACCGAAATGGAAGGTAATGATTTATGCTCCGCCTCTTTAATAATCGGTGTAATCAAACCATTTGGCGTTGCAACCGCAACGGAGACATCGGAATTTTCGTAATTGATAATCACATCATCCGACCATGATGAATTGGCCTGTGGCACGTCTTGTAATGCCATGGCCGTCGCCTTAATCACGAAATCATTCACGGATAATTTATATTTTCCGCCTGCGTTTTCATTCACGTTTTTACGCGCATCGTTCAATGCATCAATGCGACATTCAACAGTCAGATAAAAATGAGGAACAGTTTGTTTTGATTCGGTTAAGCGCCCCGCAATGACTTCTCGCATTTTTGTAACAGGTTCAACCGTGTAAGCCATACCCAACATATCCGCCATCGCTTGTGCATTTGGTCCTGAAGACGCTGTTTTTTGAGCGCCTTGTGGTTTTGCGTGTTCAACATCATGTTTCACAACGCGACCATGAGGGCCAGATCCATTTATTTGTGATAGGTTTAAGCCTTTGTCCGCCGCCATACGACGCGCCAATGGTGATGCGAATACACGGTTACCAGATGTCAGTTGACGGTTATCGGTTTTCCGTTGAGGTGTGCTGATTGTGGTTGCCGTTTCAATCTTTGGGCTTGCGACCTCTTCTTTTTTATTATCAGGCTCTGGCATATCTGATGTTTTCATATTTTGAATATCATCCACGCTTTCGCCCTCTTCCAACAAAATCGCGATTGGTGTGTTCACGGCAACACCGTCCGTGTTTCCCGCAATAAGGATTTTACCAATTCTGCCTTCTTCAACGGCTTCAACCTCCATTGTGGCCTTGTCCGTTTCTATTTCGGCAATCACATCACCAGGCTCAACCTTATCGCCCTCATTCTTCACCCATTTAGCAAGCTTGCCCTCGGTCATAGTTGGGGAAAGCGCCGGCATTAAAATTTCTATTGGCATTTATTTAATCCTTATAACAAGCACGTTTTGCGGCCTGAACAATATCGTCAACCTGCGGCAGGGCCAATTGTTCCAAATTCGCGGCATACGGCAATGGCACATCCTTTGCCGTGACACGCTCAACAGGTGCATCCAAATAATCAAACGCGTGTTCACCAACCAAAGCCGCAATTTCCGCACCAACACCATGTTGAGGGAAACCCTCTTCGCATGTCACAACACGGTTTGTTTTCTTCACG
>JAUHXB010000029.1 GCA_030427215.1 Alphaproteobacteria bacterium
TGGAAAAGGATATGGGCTTGAAGCGGCCAGGACAGCCATTGAGATTGTGCACGATATTAGAAACTCGGAGCCAATCGGTTTAAAGGGGGAGTATCATAATTTCGCTAAATAAATAGAAGATTAAAATAATATCTCAAATCTGGACCAGATTCTCTAGATCAGAGTTTACTAAAAATGTTTCATCCCAAATAGTGGGCACCGGGATGGCACAGGCACTTCCTTCCGACCAGTCAAGTAATCGGCAGTCAGTGAATTTTTACACTGCATCACTTGGTCGGGCGTGCCCTCCGCCACGATTGTTCCGCCATGCACCCCTGCGCCAGGGCCCATATCGATCAAATAATCCGCCAAACGGATGGCGTCTTCGTCATGTTCAACAACAATCACCGTATTTCCAATATCACGCAGGCGTTTTAATGTTTCCAATAAACGATGATTATCGCGTTGATGCAAACCGATGGATGGTTCATCTAATACATATAAGACACCCGTTAAACCTGACCCGATTTGTGAGGCCAAACGGATACGTTGAGATTCTCCACCAGATAGCGTCCCTGCCCGTCTGTCCAATGATAAATAGCCAAGGCCAACATTCATAAGGAAGGTCAGGCGTTCGTTAATTTCTTTCAAAATCTTTTCGGCAATTTGCGATTGTTGAGGGGTGAGTGTTTTATCAACCTTATCAAACCATTCTTGTGCCTTTCGAATTGAAAATTGGGTTGACTCCCCAATATGCAGGCCGTCAATTTTCACCGCCAAGGCTTCTTGTTTCAAACGATACCCATCACAAGATGAACATGGTGTTGCCTGTTGATATTCGGATAATTCATCACGCACACGGTTTGAATCTGTTTCGACCATACGGCGTTTTAAATTGCCGATCACCCCTTCGAACGGTTTAAAATTTTTCCATGTGTTGCGTTCCGATTCATAGATTGTTTCAATTTTTTCACTGCCTGATCCATGTAAAATAATATCACGAAATTTCGGATCCAACTTGTTCCATTTGGCATTCATTTTAAATCCGTAATGGTCGGCAACACCTTGCAACGCTTGTTGGTAATATCCGCCGAATGTTCCCTTTGACCACGGGGCAATCGCGCCATCCTTTAATGATTTATTGGGGTTAGGCACAACCAGATTTTCATCAAAATCATGTTTTTCACCCAAACCGTCACATGCGGGACAAGCCCCATGGGGGTTATTAAAGGAAAACAGGCGCGGTTCAATTTCGGCAATGGTAAAGCCAGAGACTGGACAAGCGAACTTTTCCGAAAATAATGTTTCTTCGTTTGTTGTGGCATTTTCAACAATGCATAGACCGTCCGCTAACCTTAGCGCAGCCTCAATCGAATCTGCCAAACGATTACCGATATCTGATTTTAAAACGATACGGTCAACGACAACCGATATGTCATGCTTAATTTTTTTGTTTAATTCGGGGACTTCGTCAATTTCATAAAATTCACCGTCAACTTTAACGCGTTGAAACCCTTTGGCTTGGAATTCTTTAAATTCCTTGCGGTATTCACCTTTGCGTCCACGAACGATTGGGGCGCAAATATATAATTTTGTTCCCTCCTCCATCGTCATCACACGATCAACCATTTGCGATACCGTTTGCGATTCAATGGGTAGACCTGTCGCAGGGGAATAAGGCACGCCCACCCGCGCCCATAACAGGCGCATATAATCGTAAATTTCCGTGACTGTTCCAACAATCGACCGAGGGTTTTTTGATGTTGTCTTTTGTTCAATTGATATGGCGGGCGATAACCCTTCAATGGAATCCACGTCGGGTTTTTGCATCATTTCCAAAAATTGCCGGGCGTAAGCGGACAGGGATTCAACATAACGGCGTTGCCCCTCGGCATAAATGGTGTCAAAGGCCAAGGATGATTTTCCAGACCCAGACAAACCCGTTATCACAACAAGCTTATCCCGCGGAATGTCAACATTCACGTCTTTTAAATTATGTTCCCGCGCTCCGCGGATGGATATTTCGGTTAGTGCCATATTATTCTCTCACTCACATCGTCATTAAAGGTTTGCCGACGGCAATACCTGTAATCCATTCTTATTTCTCTGGATTGCAGGGACAAGCCCTGCAATGACGGTTTACTCAAGGTGTAATATGGTGTTTTAGACCGAGAAATCAAATTGTTTTTATGGCGCGGTCAAAGTTGGCTCAACTCTTTTAGGTTCCGCCGGTGTTTCTTGCATTTCTTCACGTGATGCAGCGCGATTATAATCCATTAGTTCCCTAATCCCGCCTCCAAGCATAACAATTCCAGTGGTAAGGGCAAAAACTGTTCCAATTAATGGCTCCAGAGAAACAGCATGTCCAGAAGCAAAAAATGCGGCGCAAACAACCCCCATACCAATCAAAGAACCAGACATTAAAAAATTAGTCACTGCTTTTCCTTTATATACCTCTGATTGTTTCTTTTCGCTCATAATAAATTCCTTTTTAAAATTAACTTTTTATTAATTTATAATATTAATTAAAATATGTCAATAATTATTTTCTTCCAATCTAAAATGAATCTCTATAAAGTTTGATTCATGTTAACCACAAACATGTTTTCTTATGCGTCGGAAAATTATCATTTCCTTAAACGCTCTTTCATTCGGTCAATTGAATTGCTGACAGGGCAACGCCGTATTTACGATTTGTATAAACAATATCACGATGAAAAAGCCAGAGAAGACAGCTTTTTCTTTGACGAGGCGATAAAGCGCCTATCACTCAACATTAAATATAATAAAAACGCATTGGACAACATCCCTAAAACAGGACCGTTGGTGATCGTTGCAAATCACCCTTATGGTATTTTGGATGGCATTATTATCAATCACCTGACAAATAAAATCCGTCGTGATTTCAAGGTTTTAACAAACACCGCCCTTTATAAAATGCCAGAGGCGAATCCGACATTATTGCCCATTGATTTCGATGAAACGAAAGAGGCACTGCAAACCAATTTAGACACACGAAAAAAGGCCCGCGAGATTTTAAAACAGGGCGGATGTATCTCCGTCTTTCCCGCCGGTGGTGTGTCATCTATTCCCACATGGAAAGACAAGGTCGCCCAAGATACGCAATGGCAATCATTTATTGGATCATTGATTCATGGATCACAGGCCACGGTTGTGCCCTTGTTTTTTGAAGGGCAAAATAGTCGCCTATTTCAATTGGGTAGCCTTGTATCGCCCACAATTCGATTGTCACTATTCATTAAGGAACTGGCGGATCGTATAGGGTCATTCGTCGGGGTTCAAATTGGAAAGCCCATTCCATACGGCGACATCGCCCATTTAAGAGACAAAAGCGATTTGATGCATCATTTGCGAACCAAAACCTATGAATTGGGTGGAATGGGAACTTTACCCCCTCCTCCGCCCGCATTTCGCGTCGATGTCAAACAGATTAAAAAATAACATTGAAAAAACGATCTGTCACATTAAAGGGGCACGCGACCAGCATCACGCTTGAAGACGAATTTTGGGTTATTTTAAAACAGATCGCCGATCACAAAGACATCTCAATCGCATCATTGATTAATGATATCGATGAAGACCGCTTGGATAATAAATCAGGCGGATTATCATCCGCCATTCGGGTTTACATTTTGAATTGGGTGAAAAATCAATAATTCTACGCAATTCTCTTGCAATATATCTCTTAATCTGTTTATATCCGCGATGTTACGGCACCCCTGGAGGCCGTTAATTATTTATTACAAAGAGAGAAAAGCTTATGTCAGCAAAAAATATCGCTATGACTGCGCAAAAAAGAGATGGGACAGGTAAGGGGGTCGCCAGATCAATTCGCAGAGAAAACAAAGTACCAGCCGTGATTTACGGTAACAATCAATCCCCTGTAACAATTACATTGGATGCAAAAGACATCACACTTGAATATCATAAAGGCCATTTATTCACCACATTGATGGATATTGATGTTGATGGAACAAAAGAATTGGTTTTGGCCCGTGACGTTCAAACACATGTTGTAAAAGATAACATCTTACATGTTGATTTGTTACGCGTATCTGCAAAAACAAAAATTGCAGTTATGATTCCGGTGACATTTATTAACGAAGATAAATCACCTGCATTAAAAGATCGCGGTATTATAAACACGGTACGTCACGAAGTTGAATTATATTGTCAGGCAACAAATATTCCTGAAACAATTGAGGTAAATTTGGAAGGTAAAGAATACGGCGATGCCGCAAAAATGTCTGATGCTATCCTACCCGAAGGGTCAACACCTGTTATTTCTGACCGTGACTTTACTATCGCAACAATCGTTGAACCACGCGAAGAGCCGACGGAAGAAGAATTATCCGAAGGATCAGAAGCACCAGAAGCAAGCGAAGTTCCTGCTGAAAATGGTGGTGACGACGCTGCCGAAGGTGATGCAGAAGCAGAATAATAAATATCTTATAAAATAGAATGTTTTAAAAGCGGTCTTTACGATCGCTTTTTTATTTTGATAGAATATATCAATGAAAAATCGTGAAATCATTGTTGAACTGTCCCCTGTTGGCAACGTGATGCGTGTGACCGCAATGGATGTCCAATCATTAACCGAAATTGTAATTTCTGGCCCCGCGACAACACCTGAAAAAATGTTAAAACAAAATGCGGTTCGGCGTTTGGAATATGTCCTAAAGAAAAAGGGGATAATTCGGTGAAAATATTGTAAATCGCACATGAATCACGCTATATGATAATGTATGAATGAAAAACATACGATTGCTATTGCTGCCGATCACGGTGGCTATGAATTAAAAGAGGATATTAAAAACTTCGTATTTGATGATTTAAACATTGAATGGATTGATTGTGGAACGGATTCAACCAACAGTGTTGATTATCCTGATTATGCACATAAACTAGCCAGCCTTATTAAAAACGGCCAGGCCGACAAAGGCATTTTAATTTGTGGTACAGGAATAGGTATTTCTATTGCCGCGAACCGTCACCCCCACATCCGCGCAGCATTATGTACTAACGCGACAATGGCAAAATTAACGCGACAACATAACAATGCGAATGTTTTGGCGTTGGGCGCACGGATTACAGGTGTTGAATTGGCTCGCGATATTGTTAAGGCGTTTTTAATTCATGAATTTGAAGGTGGGCGCCATCAAAACAGAGTGGAGAAAATCAATCATGGAACGTGATCCGCCAATAATTTAGAGATGAGCGCCGCAGGCCTGAATAATCATTCACGCCAAGAGCGCAAAGAAGACGCAAAGGACGCAATGTTTTTTTAATCACTGATCCCTTTGCGACCATAGCGTGTTCATAGCGACCTTCGCGTGAACGAACAAAACAAAAGAAAGATATAAACCATGACACAAACAGCAGAAAACATCGTAACAATGACAAATGACAATAATGACAGAGAGTTTTGGACAGCCCCCCTATCACAAACGGACACGGCCGTGTGGGATGCCATTGCAAAGGAAAAAACACGTCAACAAAACCAAATTGAGCTGATCGCATCGGAAAATATTGCATCACAGGCAGTTTTGGATGCCCAAGGGTCGGTCATGACCAACAAATATGCCGAAGGATACCCAACAAAGCGTTATTACCAAGGGTGCGATTATGTGGATATCACCGAACAATTGGCGATTGATCGTATTTGTGAATTATTTGATTGTGCCTATGCCAATGTTCAACCTCATTCAGGGGCAAATGCAAATCAGGCGGTTTATTTGGCTTTGCTTAATCCAAATGACACAATTTTGGGGATGTCACTGGATGCCGGTGGGCATTTAACACATGGATTTGCTGTGAACCAATCGGGTAAATATTTTAATGCCGTGAATTATGGTTTGGTCGAAGAAACTGGTTTGATCGATTATGATGAGGTTGAGGCGTTAGCGTTAGAACATCAACCAAAAATGATTATTGCGGGGGCATCCGCCTATCCGCGTGTGATTGATTGGGCGCGTTTCCGCGAAATTGCGGATAAGGTTGGGGCCTACCTGATGGCGGATATGGCGCATTATTCTGGCCTGATTGCCGCGGGTGTGTACCCATCACCAATTCCTCATGCGCATGTTTGCACATCAACAACACATAAAACATTACGCGGCCCGCGCGGTGGAATTATCCTGTCCAATGATACAGATTTGGGTAAAAAATTAAACACTGCCGTATTCCCTGGGCTTCAAGGTGGGCCGTTGGAACATGTGATTGCGGCAAAGGCGGTTGCATTTGGTGAAGCGCTTCGCCCTGAATTTAAAGATTATCAACGTGCCGTGATTGATAATGCTCGTACATTGGGTGAAACACTGAAAAAAGGTGGGCTAGATTTGGTGTCAGATGGAACAGATTCCCACATGTTGCTTGTTGATTTACGCCCCAAAGGCCTAACAGGTAAGGCCGCGGATTTGGCGTTGGAACATGCCGGTTTGACCTGTAATAAAAATTCTGTCCCTAATGACCCTGAAAAACCATTTGTGACATCGGGTATTCGCCTTGGAACGCCCGCGGGAACAACGCGCGGTTTCATGACGGATGAGTGGGTTCAAATTGGTGAAATGATCCTCGAAGTTCTGGATGGCCTTGTCGTCAATGGCGAAGATGGCAATGATGCGGTTCAAAAGGCCGTGAATAAAAAAGTTGTTGCGTTATGCTCACGTTTTCCGATCTATTAAAATTTGACAGATTTTAATTCTATGACTAATCTCCTTCTATAAAATATAGAGGGAGATTTTTTTATGGCATTACAGTCTTTTCATCAATCTGCACAATTGAATGTGATTGGATATGATCAACTGCCTCTTGATATTAATAATCGTGCACAGGATCAGATTTTAACGTTAAGGTTGGAACCTTATAAAGGCCATGAAGACCGTTTGTTGTATGCGGTTAGTTAAGCCCTATCAAATCATGAGGGGCCAGTTATCCTTATGATATCAAACGATCTCTCTGATGATTACGTGGCCATTGATATTCCGTGCGGTGCAATGGCCACGCCTGCAAATTTATTTGATACTTTCATGACGCTTGGAATATTTCCAAAACCTACGCATGGGTGGTATCCGTCTTTAGATGTTTAAGCCACCTTACCGTTTTTTTGCATCTCACCTTTGAACGATAAATTTGTGCCGTCATGCGTAACCTTCACAACCATGCCGTCCGTAATATCACCTTTGAGCAACGATTCCGCCAGAGGGTTTTGCAATTCCTGTTGAATAACACGTTTGAGCGGTCGCGCACCATAAGCGGGGTCATAACCCTTATCCGCCAGAAACACCACGGCCTTATCATCTAGCTCAACCGTGATTTGACGATCCGCCAATAATTTTTGCAAACGCCCCAATTGGATTTCAACAATACGTGACATCATTGATTTTTCCAAACGACGGAACAATAAAATTTCATCCAAACGGTTTAAAAATTCAGGGCGGAAATGCGATTTTACCGCGTTCATCACACCATCACGAACCAATTCAACGTCTTCGCCGTCTTTTTGATTCACCAGCAAATCCGCGCCAATATTCGATGTCATGATGAGCAGCGTATTTGAAAAATCAACCGTGCGCCCTTGTCCATCGGTTAACCGTCCATCATCCAAAACCTGAAGCAATACATTAAACACATCAACATGCGCCTTTTCAATTTCATCGAATAATATGACTTGATACGGACGACGACGCACCGCCTCGGTCAATACACCACCTTCTTCATACCCGACATAACCAGGAGGCGCACCAATCAGACGAGCCACGGAATGCTTCTCCATAAATTCGGACATATCAACGCGCACCATGGCGGTGTCATCATCGAATAAAAATTCTGCCAAGGCCTTGGTCAATTCCGTTTTCCCAACACCTGTTGGCCCCAAAAACATGAATGATCCTATCGGACGATGCGGGTCTTGTAACCCTGCCCGCGCGCGACGCACCGCATTTGATACGGCCATAATCGCCTGATCCTGCCCCACAACGCGTTTGGTCAAATGCTCTTCTAATTTGAGGAGTTTTTCCTTTTCGCCTTCCAACATTTTGGTCACGGGAATACCCGTCCATCGCGCAACGATTTCGGCGATGTCTTCTTCTGTGACTTCCTCGGTAATCATGGATGCGTTGGATAAATGGGATGCCTCCTCAACCTTTTTCATCAGGTCAGGGATTTTACCGTAGGACAATTCCCCCGCTTTTGCCCAATCGCCATCGCGTTCGGCCTTTTCCAATTCCGCCTTGGCGCGGTCCAATTCTTCCGCCCATTTTTGTCCCATCGCCAGCTTTTCTTTCTCCGCCTGCCATTGAGATGTTTGATCGGCTGATTCCGCCTCTAATTGATCAAGCTCTTCCTCAATTTTTTGAAGACGATCTTGAGAGCCTTTATCGGTTTCCTTCTTTAGGGCTTCGCGTTCGATTTTCATTTGAATAATTTGACGATCAAGCGCATCCAGCGATTCAGGTTTTGAATCCACTTGCATCCTCAACCGTGCCGAGGCCTCATCAATCAAATCAATCGCCTTATCCGGTAAAAAACGATCCGTGATATAGCGATTGGACAAAGTCGCCGCGGATACAATCGCCGTATCCGTCACACGCACACCGTGGTGCAACTCGTATTTTTCTTTAAGGCCACGAAGGATAGAAATTGTATCCTCAACCGTTGGTTCATTGATGAATACTGGTTGAAAACGACGAGCCAACGCCGCATCCTTTTCAATATATTTACGGTATTCATCCAATGTCGTTGCCCCGACCATGTGCAACTCACCCCGCGCCAATGCGGGTTTCAACATATTCCCCGCATCCATCGCGCCATCGGTTTTCCCCGCACCGACAAGCGTATGCAATTCATCCAAAAACAACACGATTTCACCCGCGGCTTCGCGAACTTCATCCAAAACACCTTTTAATCTCTCTTCAAACTCACCGCGGAATTTCGCCCCTGCAATCAGGGATGATAAATCAAGCGACATCAGGCGTTTATTGCGCAGGGATTCAGGCACATCACCATTCACGATACGTAATGCCAACCCTTCGGCAATCGCGGTTTTTCCAACACCGGGCTCACCAATAAGGACAGGATTATTTTTTGTTCGGCGAGATAATACCTGTACCGTGCGGCGGATTTCCTCGTCACGGCCAATCACGGGGTCTAATTTCCCTGATCGTGCGACTTCGGTCAAATCACGAGCGTATTTTTTCAACGCATCAAATTGATCTTCGGCACTTGCGCTATCCGCCGTACGCCCCTTACGACGATTATTAATCGCGGCATTGAGGCGTTTATCATCAACGCCACTATCAATCAAAGTTGCGGACACTTCCGTTTTTTTCGCCAATACCATGGATTGCAGCAACCGTTCGGTTGTGATGAAGCTGTCCCCCGCCTTTTCGGATAAAATTCGTGCCTCATCGACGATTTTGGCAAGGTCAGTCGACATGCGAAGACCACCTGTCGCGCCCGTCACCTGTGGTAATTTCGCTAGATTTTTATCAAGACGCGCACGCAATGTCGCAACATCACCACCCGCGGCGGTGACAAGCGAATCCGTAACATTTTGATCATCATCCATCATCACACGTAACAGGTGATCCGGTTCCAAAGATTGATTATTTTTCCGCATGGCCAGCGTTTGCGCCGCCTGCATAAAGCCTCTCAGCTTTTCCGTCATTTTTTCGAAGTCCATCGTTAGGCCCTTCCTTTCTTATATATATTTAATAATATCATGAACCCTTTAAGGCATCCATAACATCATTATATAGGAATAAATTCAGAGTTGTCTAGTCTAATT
>JAUHXB010000273.1 GCA_030427215.1 Alphaproteobacteria bacterium
AAAACAGTTTAAACAAATGCAAAAAATGATGAAGCAGATGAAGAAAATGGGCATGGGCGGCATGATGAAATCCATGAAAGGCCTGATGGGTGGTAACCCGCAAATGGATGAATTAATGGGGCAAATGGAATCCGAAATGCAGGGACAGGGACAGTCTGCTGACACTGGCGGTCTTGGTCCTAATCCATTTTTAGGTGGCGGAACAACAGGCGGATTGCCCATGGGTATGCCTGATTTAATGGGCGGTGGCCAACGGTCAAAATCCAGTTTTACAAAGAGCCAAAAGAGTAAAAGAAAGAAACGTAAATAATTTTAAATTTTAGTAACATATAAAGGAGTAAACAACATGGCACTAAAAATGAGAATGGCACGCGGAGGCCGTAACAAATCACCGTTTTATCGTATCGTTGTCGCGGATGCCCGCGCACCACGTGATGGTAAATTCATCGAAAAAGTGGGAACTTATAACCCTCTTTTGAACAAAGACGACGCAAACCGTGTGACATTAAACACGGAATTGGTCAAAAAATGGTTGGCCGAGGGCGCTCAACCGTCCGAACGTGTTGCACGCTTCTTGGGCGAAGCCGGATTAATTGACATGCCGAAAAACCGCACGTCAATTCAAAAGGCAAAACCAAAGGCAAAGGCTCTTCAAATGATTGAAGATAAAAAAGCCAAGGAAGAAGCACGTAAAGAAGCCGAAGAAGCCGCCAAGGCCGAAGCGGAAGCCGCCGCAGCTGCGCCTGCAGAGGAAGAAGCCCCAGCGGAAGAAACAGCCGAAGCTGAAGCAGAAGCTCCTGCCGAAGCGGCCAGTGCAGAAGAAGCGCCTGCTGAATCAGAAGAAGAGAAAAAAGCTGAGTAATAATCAAATCCATATCGGAACGATACGTGGCGCGCATGGGGTTAAAGGCCTTGTGCGCGTTGCGGTTTTTGCCGATGATATATCTTTATTTGATACTTTAACTGATTTTAAAATCACATTGAAAAATAAACATAAAGGCGATGTTTGGTTATCCGATATTGATGGCATCTCAAATAAAGAGGAAGCCGATGCCTTAAAAGGTACAAAGTTATATTGTGATCGTCAGGCACTATCCGAAACGAATGATGATGAAATTTATCACGCGGATTTAATCGGGCGAACATGCGTTGATGAAGACGACAATATTATTGGCACAGTCGTATCCGTTGATAATTTTGGGGCTGGGGATTTACTCAACATCAAACCGCCAAAAGGCGAAGATTTTTTCTTATCCTATGATGACCAAACGGTTTTGGATATTGGGGCCAAGATTTTGGTTTCATTACCCGAAATAATCTAGGGTCAGGACCTGCACAATGAAGACCTCTTATAAAATACAACCACCGCAATGGATACAAAATCCTGACCTGATTATTGTACTAGACGTTTTAAATGCTGATGCATTAAATGCACGTATGGTTGGCGGGTGCATACGCAATCACCTGATGGGTTTGGATGTAAGCGATATTGATATTGCATGCACCCTCCCCCCGACTGACAGCCAATGTTTATTAGAAAAAAATCACATTCGCGTTATTCCAACAGGGATCAATCATGGAACTATAACCGCGCACATTAACGGGCAAAATTTTGAAATCACGACATTACGCCGTGATGTTAAAACCGATGGTCGTCATGCAGAAATAGAATTTACCGATGATTGGGTGGAGGATGCAAAACGGCGTGATTTTACAATAAACGCACTTTATGCCGACCGCGACGGATCAATTTATGACCCTTTGGGAACGGGGCTGAACGATATAGAAAATAAGATGATTCGATTTATTGAAAATCCTGAATACCGTATCCATGAAGATTATTTGCGCATTTTACGATTTTTTCGTTTTGCATCCCAATATGGTGAGGGCGAACCACACGCCCCATCATATG
>JAUHXB010000030.1 GCA_030427215.1 Alphaproteobacteria bacterium
AACCCCAAACCTATATGAATTTATCGGGGGAAGCGGTGCAACCCATTGCCGCCTTTTATAAAATTGTGCCAGAAAATATTTTTGTCTTTCACGATGAATTGGATTTGGTGGCGGGCGTGATCAAGGTTAAAAAAGGCGGAGGCAACGCGGGACATAACGGATTGAAATCCATTTCAAAATTAATGGGTACAGATGATTACCACCGTGTCCGCATGGGCATAGAGCATCCGGGAGATAAAGCCCGCGTCAATGGGCATGTTTTGGG
The DNA here is from genome assembly GCA_030427215.1 of Alphaproteobacteria bacterium. GTDB lineage: Bacteria > Pseudomonadota > Alphaproteobacteria > Micavibrionales > UBA1664 > UBA1664. The sequence continues at coordinate 266 of JAUHXB010000030.1, forward strand.
TAATTTTAGGGATGAGGAGTACCAGTGGCTTGAGCCATTGTTAAAAAATATTGCAATTTATGTCCGTGATCTGTTAAATAAACCCAGTGACTTCACAGGGAAAGTCATGCAAGAGATGAGGGAGAAGTAATGGCGAAGACTATTTACGAAGTTAGGAAAGAAATAGCTTACGAAACAGGCAGGGCAGCAAGACAATTTGCATTGCGTAATGGTTTAGGTCATATCGGAGTAATTGTTGTTTCACCAGAACGGCAGGACAGAAACTTATACAATGTTCTTCTTCGAACAGATTTTCCAGAGAGTGATCATCTACGGATTTTAGATTTTGTGGCTCATAATATTAGAGATTCACACTCATCAAGCAAGACTTTAGCTATTTAAAATAGCTAAGCGTCTTCCTGTAGGAGAAATTTCACAGTAAGACGCTAAGACACTAAGGATTTTATTTCTCTTCTTCTTCGTGTCAACTTAGTGCTTCTTAGTGAACTTCGTGTTAAAAAAACTTCTAAAGCATAGATTGCCGCAGTCACTCCGTTCCTTCGCAATGACGGAAGTTAAAAAATCCCGTGTCATTCGGTGACTTCCGTGGTACATAAATCTCTAATTTCGTCATTGCCTGAATCTCGTAAGAGATTCTAAGGCAATCTAGAATGTTTGTTTTTAGTTCTGGATTCCCCTAGAATTTGATAAATCAAATTCGGGAAATGACGCATGAGAGAAAAGGATAAATATCATGGGATTCAATTGTGGAATCGTTGGCCTACCCAACGTTGGAAAATCAACCTTATTCAATGCGTTAACCGCAACGGCGAATGCACAGGCCGCGAATTTTCCGTTTTGTACAATTGAACCCAATGTCGGGCGTGTTGCCGTTCCTGATACGCGCCTAGATGATATTGCGAAATTGGCGGGATCGGCCAATATTATTCCTGCGCAATTGGAATTTGTTGATATTGCCGGCCTTGTAAAGGGCGCGTCAAAGGGTGAGGGCTTGGGTAATCAATTCCTTGCCAATATCCGTGAAACAGATGCTATTATTCATGTGCTTCGCTGTTTCGAAGATGGCGATATCACTCATGTGGAAGGGTCTGTTGACCCAATCCGTGATGCGGAAATTATTGAAACGGAGTTAATGTTGGCGGATTTGGAATCCATCGATAAACAAATCACAAACATGACGAAAAAGGTCAAAGGCGCGGATAAAGACGCCGCCGCATTATTGGATGTCGCGCAAAAAGTGAAGGTCGCGTTGGATGCGGGTGAACCCGTTCGCACGGTTGATCTGTCCGATGATGAATTGCCCTTGCTTAAAAAATTACAAATGATCACGTCGAAACCTGTTTTATATGTGTGTAATGTCAACGAAGATGACGCGGCAAAAGGGAATGATTTTTCCAGTAAGGTCGCGGATATGGCTAAGGCTCAAAACGCCAATATGGTTGTTATTTCCGCGGCGATTGAGGCCGAAATTTCAACATTGGAAACGGCGGATGAAAAGGCCGAATTTTTGGATAGTTTGGGTTTGGAAGAGGCAGGATTGGATAAAATTATTCGATCTGGATTTGATCTGCTATCCCTTCAAACATATTTTACGGCAGGTCCAAAAGAAACACGCGCATGGACAATCCATAAAGGGGATAAGGCACCACAAGCCGCAGGCGTTATTCATACCGACTTCCAAAAAGGATTTATCCGCGCTGAAACAACGGCCTTCGATGATTACGTCGCTAATGGCGGTGAACAAGGCGCAAAAGAAAAAGGCAAAACCCGCCAAGAAGGGAAAGACTACGTCGTGCAAGATGGTGATATAATTTTATTTAAATTCAATGTTTAATTCATTGTAATTAATACTTTTTTTCCTGTTGTGATGTTATTTCCATTAACGTTACGGGTCAATGTTATGCGTCCTGTGTAAACACCGACATCCCATAAAATATTTTTTTGCAAGGTTGGGAAATAGATTGGGAAATAATCTTTTGAGCTTTTTGCAATAATTTTATAGTCGTTTAAAATTCGTCCATCTGGGGTGAGGATGGACAGATCAATTTGATCTTTTTCACGAACATTCATGATTAATCCCCACAGAGATAATTGAGGCGCATCGTTTGAAATTGCGTTTAATGATTTAGCCGTGCCATTTAAAATATCACTATTTCCAACCGGTCTGTTGCTAAATCCAACGGATGTGACGTTCGCTGGTTCATAAAGGGGGTTTGACCCGCCCGTCCACATGGGGGCGGCATTATCACTGCATCCCTCTAATACGGTACGTCCACCAAAGGGATCAAAGATCATGCCATTACGTAACAGGGCATAGGATAGGCGCGGCCAATTGGTTTGACCACTCATTCCAACCGCGCCCAATATTTGCCCTGCTTTGACGATTTGCCCTTCGCGAACCTGCAATGAATTTTCTTTTAGGTGACAATAACTGCTCTCCCACCCTTTATCATGTTCGATCGCAACGCGAACACCGCAAAATCCTCCAATATTTTTTGCGGTTTTGACTTCACCATTCGCAACGGCAATCACAGGGATATTGCTGTTAACTGCGGATCGTGAGGCCAATGAAATATGCGTGGATTTGTTACTGTCTGTGGCCTTTTTTCCACACATGTAATCTTCGACTTTGCCCGTACGGTTTTCCAAATCAACATGATTTGTGATCCAGCAATTATCCATTAATCGGCACGCAACGGGAAACCGCAAATCAATCGCGTGCGCCACCGTTGGGATAAACATGATGAATATGATGCTAAGTGTTTGACATGTTTTGACCATAAAGCAATGATAGCACAACAAAATTGGAAGAATAAGGCATGGAAAAAGACAATCTAAAACAAAAAAATGTGTGGGCTATCGTGCGCCGTGTTTTTAAGGCTTATATTAAACCCTATGGTGGCAATTTGTCCGTTGCTATTTTTTGGATGGTTATAGCCGCGTCAATGACGGGTATTTTTGCGTGGATTATTGGCCCCGTCATGGATGAAATAATGGTGAAGGGAAACAAGGATATGATCCTTCCTATCGCTGGGATTTTATTTGTGTGTTTGTGTATGCGCGGTATATCAACGTACTTTCATACTGTGAAAATGGGAATTATTGGTCATTCCCTTGTCGCCGATATTCAGGGCGATTTATTCAAACACATGATCAAGCTGGATTTACAATATTTTCAGGATAATCACAGCGGATCACTGGTCGCCCGCGTGATTTCAGATGTGCAAGTCATGCGTACGGCCTTGAGTGATAGTTTAACGGGCATTGGTAAAAATTTGATTACGCTTATTATTTTGGTCGGTGTGATGTTTGCGCGGGATTGGGTTTTGGCGATTGCAGCCTTTACCATTTTTCCGTTGGCGGCTTATTATGTTGCACGTTTGGGTAAAAAAATGCGTAACATTTCAACCCGGACGCAAGATGCAATCGGGGGAATGTCATCGGGTTTAAGCCAGACATTTCAGGCCATTCGCCAAGTCCGCGCCTTTGGCCGAGAACAATTCGAGGCCAGTCGGTCACAGGTTACATTGGATCGCGTTAAAGACCTCAATATTAAAAACACAAAGACCAGTAATCTTTCAACGCCGGTCAATGATGTGTTGGTCGGTATTATTTTATTTGGTGTGATTTTTTATGGCGGGCATCAGGTTGCAAATGGCGCGGCAAGCGCGGGGGACATCATGTCATTTATCGCGGCGTTTTTAATGGCCTATGAGCCGATGAAAAAACTGGCAAAATTAAACAATCATTTGAATGTTGGAATTGGTGCGGCGGATCGCGTGTTTGATGTGATGGATACACCATTGGGGATTGAAAAGGCAAAGCGCCTGCCTAAATTCAAGGCTAAAAAATCAATGGATATTGTGTTTGATGATGTGTCATTTGCCTATGATAATGGCGAAACGGTTCTGGATCATGTGTCTTTGACGGCACAGGCGGGAAAGGTCACGGCCTTGATTGGACCATCAGGTGGCGGAAAAACAACAATTCTCAATTTAATTCCCCGATTTTACGATGTCATGGATGGATGTGTTTTGGTGAATGGGCAGGATGTATCCAAAGTGTCTCTCTCATCCCTGCGTGATCATATTGCGTGGGTGTCACAAGATATCGTTATATTTGATGACAGTGTGACCGCTAATATTGCCTATGGGATGGACGGGGCGAGTGAAAAAGACATCATCAAGGCCGCAAAATCAGCTTTCGCCCATGATTTTATTATGGATTTGCCAAATGGATATGACACACAATTAGGCGAGGATGGAACATCCTTATCAGGCGGGCAGCGTCAACGTATTGCGCTGGCTCGCGCGTTTTTAAGGAATGCACCTATCTTATTATTGGACGAGGCAACAAGTGCTTTGGATAATGACTCTGAACGATTTATTCAGGAATCTTTAGATAAATTACAAAAGGGGAGAACGACTTTGGTGATTGCACACCGTCTGTCCACCATTGAAAAGGCCGACCACATAATTGTCCTTGATAAAGGGAAAGTTGTGGAGGAGGGAACGCATGCGTCCCTTTCACGCAAGAAAAATGGATTGTATAAACAATTGAAAAACGCCTCTGCAAATGCTTAAAAACGTTTGTATATCGATACTTATAGCCTATCTTGCTGTTCTATTTTTGATGACGGTATTTCAGCGATCATTTATTTACCATCCAAGCATCTTTGAAAATTACGACCAATCAAAATTAAATCAGATTAATGCATTGGTCGTCAGTGATCAAAATTTGGAATGGTTATTTCTGCCCGCATATCAGTCGGCAAACAAGACGTTAATATATTTTCATGGAAACGGATGGCACGCGCTTGGTCGTGCGAATAAGGCGGAACGATGGCGTCAAAACGGATTTAACGTTGTTTTGATGGAATACCCGGGATATGGCACAAACGCAGGAACACCAAAAGAGGACAGTTTTTATAAAGCCGCGCGTGTCACAATCAATAAAACGCTTACAGATTTTCCAAATACTCAACTTTATTTCTATGGTGAATCAATTGGAACGGGCGTTGCCGTTCAAATGGCAACGGAATATGATGAACGTGCCGTTATTATTGAGGGTGGTTTTTCTTCACTCACCGATGTTGCATGGAACAGATACCCATTTTTACCCGTGCCATTATTATTAAAAGATAAATTTGATAACCTATCTAAAGTTAATAATGTTGGGTCAAAATTACTCCTTATTCATGGAAGGCGCGACCGCACAGTGCCGTATCGTTATGCTCAAAAATTATATGATGAATATGAAGGGGAGAAGTTATTTATCACTTTGGATCAGGCCGCGCACAATAATAAATACGATTACTTTGATATAGGGCTGGTTTTATCCTTTTTAAAATAATGTCATTTTTATGTTGCATGCGCGAATAAGGGGCGTATAGTGCCCGCGGATTTAACGAAAATATTTGATTCGTGGATTCAAAAATGTAATCAAAAGAAAAAGGAGACATTACAATGTCACCAGAGCGAATTTTATCAAAGCTTGGTATAGATAATATTATAACCGCAAATTCTGAAGATACGGTAGAACAAGTTTTGCGTCTGTTAGACGATAAACAAGTTCGTGCCGTTCCTGTCGTTAATGATGCAGGCGAATTTAAAGGCATGTTTAGCACACATGAAGTGATCAAATCACTTGTTCCATCTTATATGGTGGATGGTATGCAAACATTGGATTTTGCCGCTGGCGCCTCGGATACATTGGCATCACGTTTGCGCAAGTTATATCCAACACGTGTTGGCGATCATGTGAGCAGTGAAGATTGCATCAAAATCACGGATAAAACCCAAACATGGGAAGTGTTAAGAATGCTATCCAAATATGGATCGCCAATACCTGCCATTAATGGTGGTGGACATCTTATTGGTTTGATCTCAGAACAATCCGCGATTGAGGCTCTATTAAAAATGGAAGCCGACGAAGAAGAAACAGCAGAATAACAAACAGGGAGTTATAAATTATGTCAGTATCAGCACATGGAGGGGAAATTATCCCACCATCAGGGGGGATTTTCGATTGGCAACCCCTCGTCAATTTAGGTGACTATATCGGGTTAAGCCCCGCCATTATCGTGGCCTCCACGGTTTTAATCATTGCCTATGGTTTCATTATTTCCGAGAGAATTAACCGTGCAGTTGTCGCCCTTATCGGGGCCGGCCTTATGATTTTTTTGGGTGTGATGAATCAACACACGGCGGTTCAAGGGGTCGATTTTAACACGATCTTTTTGTTAATCGGAATGATGGCAATTGTTGGAATTACCAAAAATTCGGGTGTGTTCCAATATGTCGCGATTTACACGGCCAAGGCGGTGAAAGGGAACCCAAGGTCATTGTTGGCCGGGTTGGCTATTATCACGGCTGTATTCTCTGCATTATTGGATAATGTAACAACGGTGATGTTGATTGTTCCTATTACATTGTTGTTAACAGACCAGTTAAAATTAAACCCATATCCATTCCTGTTTTCACAGATTTTTGCATCGAATATTGGTGGTATGGCAACATTGATTGGTGATCCACCAAACATTTTGATTGGGTCTGCGGTTGGATTTTCATTCATGGACTTTATCTACAATACTGGCCCTGCGGCGGTAATGATTATGGTATTTATCCTTGTGTTCTTTGACCTGTTATGGGGACGGAAATTCAATGTGAATATGCGTCTTCGTGCCCGTATCATGAGTTTTGAACCTCGCGAAGCTCTAACAGATGTGTCATTATTGATTAAATCATTATTTGTGATGACGCTTGTGATTTTTGGGTTTGTATATGGCCATGGCCATGGGATCGAACCAGGGACAGTGGCTTTAACAGGGGCCGCATTCCTAATGTTGTTAGAGATTTATAAGCTAAACCCTGAACAACAAACACATAAAGTTCATAAAGCGTTAGGCGAAGTGGAATGGGAAACCATCTTCTTCTTCATCGGGTTATTTATGCTTGTCTATGGAGTTGAACAAGCCGGATTGCTATCCATGCTTGGGCAAATGTTGTTGGATTATACGGGTGGTGACATTCATTACACCGCGGCGCTTGTCCTATGGGCATCGGCCATATTCTCGGCAATTGTTGATAATATTCCGTTCGTTGCAACCATGATCCCATTGATCCAATCGGTTGAAACCGATTTGGGTGGACATGATGCCATTCTACCAATTTGGTGGGCGCTATCTCTTGGGGCTTGCCTCGGTGGTAATGGTTCATTGGTTGGGGCATCCGCGAATGTGATGGTGGCGTCCTTTGCTGAACGCGCAGGGCACCGCATTTCATTTTTGAAATTCATGAAGCTTGGATTTCCATTAATGCTTGTCACAATAGGGATCGCTCATATATATATGGAGTATGTTTACTTTAACTAAATTTGTGATCTGCGCTTTTGTCTTGATGGGTTTTACGGCCTGTCAGGCAAAGGAACAGATTAAAATTGAAATGCCATCTGGGGAACAGGTGGCATTTTTTGTTGATGTTGCCGATACGCCAGAAACGCAAGCCAAGGGTTTGATGTTTGTTGAGAACATGTCGGATAATCAGGGCATGATCTTTGCCTATCCTGAGCCAACGCCAACACAATTTTGGATGAAAAACACGCTTATTCCGCTGGATATTTTATTTTTTGATTCAAATAATAAATTGATTGATGTTGTTCACTCTGCAAAACCGCATGATTTAACACCTGTCGGGCCTATAAGCCCCATATGCAATGTTCTTGAATTAAACGGCGGAACGGTAAAGGCACAGGGAATAGAGCTTGGCGCGCAATTAATCACAGATATCAATCAAGAATGCTTGCAATCCTCAAATAAATAATGATATAAACAGCACAGTTCGGGATGTGGCGCAGTCTGGTAGCGCACCTGGTTTGGGACCAGGGGGCCGGAGGTTCGAATCCTCTCATCCCGACCATTTTCTTTAAATAACTATATAGCTCAATGAGTTACTATGCGGATGAACAAGGTGTAACCGAAAGGTGCGACCTAAACATGTTTAATCCGAGTTATTTAATACAATCTCGCCATTCAATATACTACTTTCGCTATCCATTGCCAACGCAAGGGCGTGTGTCAGTATCACTAAAGACAAGGTGTCCTAAATTAGCCAGACGCTTGGCGAATGCCCTTTTGTATAAAGATATAAGGGATTTCATGCCTGACAATATCTATCAACCTATACCAACAATAGATCGCAAGGTTGGTAAATTTGCATTCAATGCAATGCTTAATGCAATGGAGGATAGTGGTATTTATCTACCTAAAGGACTTAGTCCTTTTAGAGGTAAGTTTAATATGGAATGGAAGGATTTTAGGAAGGCTATTATCGATCATCATCCACAAATAGAAGATAAATTTTACACAGGTTTAGGGTTAAAGTTACAGTGTTTGGATTCATCAATAGCAGAAGCGGTATTACTTCACTTTACTAATCAAGGTATAGCGTGCCTTCCTATACATGACAGTTTTATTGTTAGTAAAGAACATGGGGAAGAGCTAAAGACAGTAATGAAAGATAAGTCTATAGAGGTTGCAGGGGTTGATATACCTATTAGTAATGCGTGGGATATGGATAAATTATTATAGGTGGTATCTAACTATTATTACGGCTTTATAATATGCTATATAAGCACTTAGTATTTAACCCATAATGCAGTATATTTTATTTAGTTATAGTCTCTCTTAGTCAATACAGTAAACAATTTAGGGTAATCATAGGGGGGGTAACAAAAAAATGATCTTCTCTATCATTTCCAAGTGAACCAATTACTTATGAAGTCATATGTAGCTTTAACTAAAAAACATCCCCAAATGAACCGTATAGGAAACATTATTTTCTATTTTAATTGGTGTACTGATTGTTGAAGCAAAATTGGGACCACCTCGTATAATAAATTCATTTTCATTTGTTGGATCATTATCTGGATCGTAAACAAGGTATAAATGCTCATACCCAAACACGACATCACTTGAAGCTATATAAATTTTAGACATGTGTGTTCTCCTTATAATTAGGTTAAAATAATCTTGAGTTAGGTGAGACGGCAAATGATTTTATTAATTTAAAATCTCTATCAAAGTAGAAATTAGCAAATGAACGTGTCGGAGGCATAAAAGCTAGGGCATAGAAGAAGTCTCTCCAAGTGCGCTTACTGTATTTCACCGCGAATTGAGCATTATCCAGCATTTCTGGATTTACAATTATGCGTGGATCAGCACCGCCTATTCTGACTAAAACTAAATCAATTTCTCTTTTGTGCGTACCAACTGGGAAACGATATTCCAAATAGTCGTTAAATTCGCTTTGAGTTTTGAAACGATTAAAACTAAATTCTTCATCTGGAAAAGGCGGTTGCCAATTCACAGGGCGATCTTCCATTTTTAATTGATTATAATTTTGTGCCATAACAATTCCCCCACTCAATAAAACAATGCCACAAAGTAAAGCTATATATATTTTACCAGTCATCTCTTTTACTCCTGTTTTTAAAAAA
>JAUHXB010000031.1 GCA_030427215.1 Alphaproteobacteria bacterium
TTTCAGGAATACAATGGTCAATTGTTGTAATGATCGTTTTTCCATCAACATGTTCGTAGTCCGGGAGGACAGAAATTTGCGCTGTACAAGTGCTCTCAAGCCCTTTATCCGTCCCGATTAACAAATTACCGACAACTTGATATTCCGGTGTTGTTGAATATCTGGCGTGTACGCGTCTGTCATCTTCAAAATACGAGCGCATGAATGTTGGTATGGTGCCAATAATGTCTGCTTTGTCTTCTTCGCTGGGGTTATCAAACAAATGATTTTCAGGATTGATATTACCGTATTCTGCGTCTCTCTGTTCTTCTATATTTGCAACCCATAAAAAAACAGGTATGGCCGCGATTGAGGCTGAACCATAAAACTTTACTCCACCCCAAAATCCATCAAAAGGATCCCACGATGCATCTTTAAAGTCTTGAATGATTTCTTTAATTTTCATGACGTTAAAAAACATATTTATATGACATAGGTCAATATGTTTATTATCAAACATTGATAATTGACAATATAGGCATATTATCCTATAATAATAACCATTAAATACCCCAATACCGACTGTATTTTTAACGCTCAAAAATTAAAGTCGTCTAAGTCGTCATGAATAAAATCAATGACTTAGGGGGTGTGGTTTAAACTCAATAGACTAAATTATATATCCAATTCATCCACATACGTGGCGTTGGCAGAAATAAAATTGAAACGGGCTTCGGCATGTTTGCCCATTAATTGATCGACCAAAATATCGACGGGATTTTCTGCGCCGACCAATGCGTCGGGAACGGTAACTTGCAATAATGTCCGTGTCGCGGGATTCATTGTGGTTTCCTTTAATTGCGCGGCGGGCATTTCACCCAATCCTTTAAATCGGCCAATATCAACCTTTGATTTACCCTTAAAGACTGTTTCCAATAAGCGATCTTTATGTGGGTCATCCATGGCGTATTCGGTCTTTCCCCCTGCGGATAGACGGAACAAGGGCGGTTGCGCCAAATACAGCGATCCACTTTCAATCAATCCAGGCATTTGTGTATAGAAAAATGAAATGAGCAGGGCGGCAATATGCGCCCCGTCAACATCCGCATCGGTCATGATGATGACGCGCTCATATCGCAAATCATCAAGATTAAATTGAGAGCCTAAACCCACACCCAGCGCGATTGTGATGTCGGAAATTTCACTATTTGCGTGGATTTTGTCCTTTGTCGCGGATACAACATTCAGGATTTTCCCACGAAGGGGAAGGATAGCCTGTGTCTCACGGTGACGGCCTTGTTTGGCTGAACCGCCCGCACTATCCCCCTCAACGATAAAGATTTCTGTGTCTTGGGATGTACGGCGTGAACAATCGGCAAGTTTTCCGGGAAGGCGTGTTTTTTGTGTGGCGGTTTTACGGCTGGTTTCCTTGGCAGATCGCCTGCGGTTGCGCTCCTCGGCATTTTGAAGCGCGGCATTGAGGATTTCCGCGGCAATCGCCTTATCACCCGTCAAATAATGGTCAAAGCGGTCTTTAATCGCCGTATCTACGACTTTTGACGCAGACAGGGTGGCCAATTTATCTTTTGTCTGTCCCTGAAATTGCGGGTCTGGAATAAAGACAGACAGTAAAACACATGATCCGTTTAACACATCATCGGCGGTGATGGACGCCGCCTGTTTGTTGCCAATCATTTCACCATAGGCCTTGAGCGAACGGGTGAGTGCGGATCGTAAGCCTGTTTCATGCGTTCCACCTTGAGGTGTAATGACCGTGTTACAATAAGACCTTGAAAATCCATCCGATTTCATATCTGGCCAACAAATGGCAAATTCAACTTTTGATTTTTGGTCTGGAATTTCGACGAGGCCACTAAAAATATCAGGGTTTAAAAGGTCTTTACCCTTCATTTCGGCAGATAAAAAATCGGCCAAACCATTTGGAAAATGAAAGACGTCGTCGGCAGGGGCTTTTGATCCCTCAACTTCGTTTGTCCATCTGATTTCCACACCGCGGAATAAATACGCTTTTGAACGTGTTTTTTCATAAAGGATAGCGGGTTTTAATTTGGCACTATTTCCAAAAATTTCTGGGTCAGGACGAAACCAAACGGTTGTCCCGCGACGGTTTGAAACAGCACCCATATTTTGTAATTTGGATGTGGCATGCCCACGGGCGAATTCTTGTTTATAGAGTTGTTTGTCACGTGCGACCTCCACCCACATGGATTCGGATAGGGCGTTGACAACGGAAATCCCCACACCGTGTAATCCACCTGAGGTCTCATAAGCCTTACCAGAAAATTTACCGCCTGAGTGAAGTGTGGTCATGATGACCTCTAATGCAGATTTACCAGGATATTTTGGGTGGTCATCAACGGGAATACCGCGCCCATTATCGGATATGGTGATCGAATTATCATTATGGATGGTTAATTCAATACGGTTTGCATGTCCCGCCACGGCCTCGTCCATCGAATTGTCCAAAATTTCGGAAACAAGATGGTGCAGGGCGCGTTCATCTGTTCCACCAATATACATTCCAGGGCGTTTTCGAACGGGTTCTAAACCTTCCAAAACCTCAATTTGGGATGCATCGTAATTTTGTTCATTTATCTGTGACATATATTATTTTTACCACGAAGTTATGAGTGTGCGAAGAGGGAAGAATGGTTACTTCACAGATAATTATACGACATATCGAAGGCCAGATCGTGGGATACGAAAATAACCAACAAAGTCAGCATAGTTTCCTCGATTTGCCATTTCTGGCGATGTGATGACATTCCCTGAATAATCATAAAGGGTTGGGTCTTCATAACTAATTTTATGGGACCAATTTCCATTGGGTTGAAGTCTGTAAAAATGATAATCCGTGCCTTCATGAACAGCGCCGGCAAGAATTTGATTTGTTTCTCTGTCACCAGAATGTTGTCTGACTCTAATAAGTCTATCTTTTCTCAATAAATGGATTAATCCATTGATGGTTATCATGTCGGTCGGTGTGCTGGATTGAAATTTTTCACAGAGTTGCCCTGGCTTTACTCTTCCCATGGCTTTAACGCCTAATCCATAAGTATAACAATTCCCTGTTCGAAAATTTGGATCGAACGGAAGAGGGCCATTAGGTTTATAGATGACAGCAGGCATAACAAAAGATAGCATAAAAAATTAACATATTCAATTTAAATCCTATTCTTGTCACAATTGTCGAATAGACTATGATTAAACCATGAAAAATAACGATACTCACAAACAACCACCGAGACAGGCACCAACATTACGGTTGGTGCCACTGCCTGCTGATACAAATGCTTATGGTGATATATTTGGTGGATGGTTGATGTCGCAAATGGATTTGGCGGGCGCAAGCGAGGCCACACGATATGCGGGTGGACGTGTTGTCACCGTTGGCGTTGACGGCATGAATTTTCACAAGCCCGTTTATGTAGGTGATGAAGTGAGCTTTTACACGGATATCATAAAAACGGGACGGACGTCCGTTGCCGTGCATGTCGAGGCATGGGCAAGGGCGCGTGATGAGAATAATTCACGCATGGTCACGGAAGGTGTCTACACATTCGTTGCCATTGATGAAAACCGCAATCCCAAGGAAGTGAAAAAGAAATGAAATATGTCCCATTCCTATTTTTTATTTTCATGTATTCGTTTCCGTTACATGCATTTGATAAATTACCTGACATTCAAACTTTGACGATGGAGGAATTTAAAGAGCAATCAAACATCATTACAAAAGAATATGAAGATGATCGTGACTTAAATTTCACAATTCAAATTCCCTCAGATTTTATAGAAAAATCTTTTGATCGTCTTAAAAATGAAAATAAAGGAGGCAATCTTTTAGGAGAAGTTTTTTACGCTTATGGGCCTGCGGTGGGTGACATTCGTCCCTATGTCAGTGTTCAATCAATTATCATTAAAAGAGCCATATCTGCCGAGAATTGGTTCAAAAATGAGGTGTTGAATAATAATTTTACTGTTCGAGGATTTGATGCGTCAGAGGATAATATGTTTGAGGCATTTTATGTGCGTTTGGATGATTTTGGACGGACCGAAATTGTGCGTTCAAAAGGGCTATTGAATAAAGACCGCATTGTTTTGGTTGAGTATGTTATTCCAATGGAATTGTGGAATGTGTCTAGTGACCAACAAATTATGACAGTCCAATCTTTTGATTTTTTGAGTGATTATAGTGTAAAAATACCAGAAGGATTACATATTTATTCTTTTTTAGACAGTTTTCAATTTCAATATCCTAAAAGCTGGCGGTTTGTAGAGGCGAAAACGAGTGCTGTTAACCAGATTGACGTTTCTCTTCTAACCGTTGATGTGCATAATTTTGTTTTTGGTCATATGGACATCACCACCATCAGCGAACAATCTCTTAAAGATAGAATTGATAAAACGGTTTATCCTATCGATATTGCGGAGATCGTGAATGATATGAAAGACAAGCTGGTCTCTGAGAAAAAATTTGAGACCGTCAATGTTATTGAGCGTCGAAATTATGATCTTAACTTTGATACGAACTTATCTTTAACAGAAGTGTATGCGCTAAGGAAAAAGAAGGCCGATACATATGTTGTCGAAAGACAGAATGAGGTGACAAGGGAATTGTGGCTATCTGTTATCAAAAGCGATAAATTTAATAAGCAAAATTATATTCTTGCCATGACTATACCATCACGGGATAAGAATTTTTACCAATGGGCAGTATCTGTTGAGGCTTATGAAACGGTTTTGGAAACTCTGCGTTAATCTCTCGTGACTTGTCATCTTGTCCGTGCTAAATAAATCACCATGAGTAAAGATCCTAATAAATATAAACCTTCAAATGACGGCATAACCTTTCTTCCTCTTGGTGGATGTGGGCAATTTGGCGCGAATTTCAATCTATATGGATATGACGGAAAATGGATTGCCATTGATTGTGGAATTGCCTTTGCCGATGATACATTGCCGGGGGTTGATATTTTGCTTCCTGATCCAACATTCATTGAAAATCAAAAGGATAACCTTACGGCGTTGATCATTACCCACGCCCACGAGGACCATATTGGTGCCGTGGCTCGTGTTTGGCCTCGTCTACAATGCCCAATATATGCATCACCCTTCGCCGCATGTGTTTTAAAACGTAAATTTAGCGAATATCCACCACAAAATGGTAAACCAGAAATTATAGAGTTTGATCGTGATATTAATATCGAACCATTTGATATTCAGGCCATTCCTGTGGCGCATTCAATTCCGGAAGCCTTCGCCATGTCGATTACAACAGACACTGGAACAGTATTGCATAGTGGTGATTGGAATTTAGACCCTAAACCAGTGATTGGGAAGGCCACATCCGAACATGATTTCAAGGCATTAGGAGACAAAGGCATCTTGGCCTACATTGGAGACAGCACAAATGCCCCCGTGGATGGGTTTAGTGCCTCTGAATCAGAAGTCGAGCCAGCATTTGCCAAATTATTTAAAGGATGCACTGGACGTATTGCGGTGACATTATTTTCATCCAATATTTCCCGTGTGATTGGGATACACCGCGCCGCGACAGCGAATGGGCGTAAGGTCTGTTTGGCAGGGAGATCGCTCGCCAACATGGTCGATAACGCGCGCCAATGTGGATATATAGCCGATGATATGCATTTTATTGATATGAATGATGCACAAAATGTGTCCGCCAATAAAATCCTATATATTGTGACGGGGTCTCAAGGTGAGGACAGGGCGGCATTGGCCAGAATTTCTCGCGGACAACATCCACGCATAAAAATGTCAAAGGGCGATAGTGTATTCTTTTCCGCACGAACAATCCCGGGGAATGAGCGTGGCATTATTGACATGAAAAACATGTTGTTGGAGGGTGGCCTTAATGTAATAGATCCAGATAACGCTGGTGAAATTATTCATGTGTCTGGACATCCGCGTAAAGGCGAAATTCAAAAAATGTTGGATTGGGTTCGCCCGAAATCATTGATTGCCATTCACGGTGAAAAATTACAACAATCGGCGCATGCGGCAATGCATGATAATGCGGTTAGCCCGATTAATGGTCAAATTTTACTGATTAAATCGGACGGTAGCGTTCAAACACAAGGGTATGTTGAATCAGGTCTGCAAGTTGTCGATTTTGATCGTATCGTTGATTTGGATCATGCGGCGGTGTCTCAACGCCGTAAATTGAGCTATAACGGTGCGGTGATGGTCAGCCTGGTTTACGATTTGGTTGATGATGATATTTTAGATCTGCAAACAACAACATTGGGTTTGTTTGATATGGATCATGCCAAGGACAAAAAACATTTCGAGGCATTGGAAGATCATATTGATCGCGCCATTTCAAAAATGAGCAAAAAAGACCGCCGCGATGCAAAGAAATTAGAAGATAAAATCAGGTCATACGCAAAACGATATTTCCGTGAATTATTTAATGTTCGACCCTTGGTTGAAATTCACGTGACATTGTTGGATTAGAGATTACAGCAAAATTTATATAAAGGAATAATCGTTTATCAGCAGTAATTTATTGACGTATTGTAATTTTTTATGCTATGTCATATGTATGAATCCACTCTATCATGTTTTTACAGATGCAAGCTTTGTAAAGCCAATTAAAGGGCAAGATCCAATTTATGGTATTGGCGTTGTCGTATTAAATCACAGGGGAGCTATTGAAAAAATTATCTCAACACCGTTAAGGTCCATGGGGCCTCTTGAGACAGATTATCCTACAACACATGAATTTCATGCGGCTTGCATTGGTTTAAAATCTATTCCAAGAGGGGCTAGGGTTTGTATGTATGTCGATAATATGTCTGTCAAAAAAGCCATCTTAGGACGTTATTATCCAAAAGCGGGTGCAAGATATTATCGTGATTTTGAATATGCCGTTGGTCAAATTAATAAGGCGCGAAGTAGACATGTCGTTGTTGATGCATGTTATATTCATCGAGAAATGACTCAAGTTATAAAAGATGCCAGTGCGATTGCCCATAACGCGTCGGCATTGGTAACAGGTGCAAGAAAACGTCAGAATACAGGATGTTTATTAAAAGAGGGACGCTTTGCCGCCAACTTTGACGGATCAATCAAAAAGCCTCCTAAAGCTATGATAGGGCGCAGGAGAGAGTCAAAAACAGCTGGTTAGTTCATAATTAAATCGGCTTGATCTTCTTTTTTCTTGCAATTGCTACATAACTGTGGCTTTTTATGCAGTGTGTTTAACCCCTAGAAAAGTGAAGAAGGGAGTGTGAGAGCAATCGTACAAGTGAATGTGAACGACAACAATGTCGAACAAGCATTGCGCGTTTTGAAAAAGAAAATGCAACGGGAAGGACTTTTCCGTGAAATGAAAGAACGTCGCCATTTTGAAAAAAATAGTGAGAAGAAAAAACGTACAATGGCCGAAGCCGTACGTCGTGCCCGCAAAGACGAACGTAAACGTCGAGAAAAACAAGGTTTCTAGTAAAGAAAACTATTTTTTAAAAAACTAATTTTTAAAAGCCGCCTTTTAATAGGCGGCTTTTTTATTGAAATTTTTCAGCCAGCATGATCCGTGGTTCAGGCAACGTATTAAAAGAAGATTGCTGTAACAATCGATGGATGAGGAAATATTCCGTCATTTTCAGACCGCTTTTAATATCGCTTTCAGCAAAATTTTCACCACGCAAAAAATGTGGAATTTCAAGCAGCTTATGAGTATATGGCTCTGCCTCTGTTGCACATACAGCGCGCCCTGATTTTGGTGATACGTGGGTTAAGTTTTCTGTTTGCCCCGTCACCGCGCATTTTGATAAATCAATGCCGTATCCTAATTCTTTTAAAAAGGCCATCTCCCATGTGATGTAAACCGCGGGCCATTGATCCGTTTTAAGAATGTCCAAAAACGCGCATGTTCCGTGAAATAAGCTGTCGTGACATTCTTGTTCTGGTAAAAACATATCCATTAATCCGCAGATGGATTGTACGGCTAATAAGGCCTTTTGATCGCCTAGAATGAGTGCGGATATATCTTGCTCCAATTCGACATCAAACCGGCCTAGTTGCCCCTCAGATTTGGATTGCCATTCAAATGAAACAACTGTTCCTGGTTGAAGAATGCTTTTAAGGCGAGAGCTGGATTGTGCGCCATTGACATACCCGCCACATTTGCCGTTGTTTTCTGATAATACATGGACAACGGCACCGTTTTCACCATGTGAACGAACAGATAATATAATGCCTTGATCAGAAAAGCGATTCATAGGCCAAAGTTTAATGATTTTAGAGGGAGCGGTCTATATTAGCTTGTCCATGTTCGGACATCGCCCGTATCAACATGAATAAATCCACTGCGTGGGTAATATCCAACACCGCCAACGCGAAGGGCACGGGCCGCATTGCGGACCTTTTTTGTAGACGAGCCAGGGACACGAATATCGGCCGCTTGTCCCTTCATGTGATATGAATTTCGTGCAACACCACCTGTATTACGACGAAGCATATTGTTTGTTTTTGGCGATCTGTATCCTGAAAGAATATCTACCGCGGTTCCGCAACGGCAATCACGCTGAATACGGGATATAGTATCAATTAGTTCTGGGTCAATGGGATGGATGTCGCCTGTTCTATGGTCACGTAAAACACGATTGATGCGACGAAATGCGGAAGGGACATAGTAACTGCCGATTCTATAAACACCTTGGAACTTTTCGCCGGTGTGTGCGTTTCTTATAGAGATTTCATGACCAATCGTTTGACGTGCAGATGCCGGTAATATGCTCATCACGCCTGATGCAAATAGTGCGGTTCCCGCAAGAGAAAAATTGACGAATTTGCGTCGTGCTTTATTTATTAACATTTTATCCACTCTTAGTTTTTTATTTTTTATGTATGTTTTAGTATGTCATCCAGAAGTTAAAAGAAAATAAAGATTTCTTAATAATCCTCAAGCGTTTTTTGCGAATCTTGCATTTGATTATACACCGTTTCGTCCATGCCGTAAATATCGTGTCCCAAGATCAGATCGCCATCATTGTTTAGCCAAGCTGTTTTATAGTCAAAATAAACAGGGATAGAGCGATTGGCCTGGATATTGTATGTTTCACCCTTTTCCAAAACGGCATCAATTTTATCCGATGTCCAATCAGGATTGTCTTTTAGAAGGAATTCCGTAATTTTACGAGGATCATACACTCGAACACAGCCAGAGCTGTAAGCCCTTGCTGAGCGGTTGAAAAGATATTTTTGATTTGTGTCGTGCAGGTAAATATCATATTGATTATTCATCAAAAAACGATATCGTCCCAACGGATTTTCATCACCTGCATTTTTATAAAATCGCATGGCCTTAATGTCATTATCAGACAAAAAATTCCAGTCGACTGTGGTTGGGTCAATGGGTTGTGCGTCTCTCTCCCATCCTGCGTAAATCATAACGCCTTGCTGGGTGACCCATTCTGGGGTTGTGCGAAGTTTAGGGATGTAATCTTCGGCTTTAATAGTGGGAGGCAGTGTCCACCCTGGATTAATTCGAACACCTGTCATGATTGTTGAAAAAATATTGGTTTGTCGGGCTTTACTACCAACAACAACGGGCATTTCAAAGGCGATTTCGCCTTCTTCGTAGGCCGTAAGGGAATAACGTGCGACATCAACATCAATGCGAAGGGGGGGACGGCTTTGCCATTCCGCTTGTTGTAATCGAAAT
>JAUHXB010000032.1 GCA_030427215.1 Alphaproteobacteria bacterium
CTTACGCGGTACAA
Source organism: Alphaproteobacteria bacterium (assembly GCA_030427215.1). Classification (GTDB taxonomy): domain Bacteria; phylum Pseudomonadota; class Alphaproteobacteria; order Micavibrionales; family UBA1664; genus UBA1664. The sequence goes on from JAUHXB010000032.1 coordinate 15, forward strand.
GCGAACTTGGTGCAATGGCTTATAAAGAGGCAAAACGTCAAGGCAAATATATTGTGATGGAGGTTGTGTCTTGCGCCTGGGATGAATTATGGTATCACGGGTCACTCAAGGCCAAGCTGTACGCTTTTTATCGGTTTTTTAAACAACGGCAATTGGCGCGAACAGCAGACGCGTGTTTTTATGTGAGCCAAAAGTTTTTGCAACATCGATACCCATCCAAAGCACCTCTCATCGCCGCGGTCTCAGATGTTGTTGTGACAAAAGACCAATTTTATAAGCGTAATAACGCAGCAAAATTACCGATTCAAATTGGAATGATAGGAACATTGAAAAACAAGCTTAAGGGTGTTCATGTTGCGATAGAGGCATGCCGTATTTTAAAATCAAAAGGCATAGATAATTTTCAACTCCGTGTTTTAGGGCCAGGTGAGCAGGGCCCTTGGCAAGACATTATTAATGAAAGCAATTTGCAAGATCAGGTTATTTTGGATGGTATACGCGAAAGCGGTGAGCCGGTTTTACAATGGCTTCGTGATTTAGACCTTTATATACAGCCAAGTTTCCAAGAAGGCCTTCCACGCGCGGTTGTTGAGGCCATGGCGCAATATTTGCCCATTATTGGATCGGATGCGGGCGGTATTCCTGAATTAATCAATGATGAATTCATTTTCAAACGGGGAAACGCACAAAAATTGGCGCAATTGATTGATCGAATGATTAGTGACCCTGAAAAAATGCTGCATTATGGGCGTATAAATTATCAGACAGCACAAAATTATATTTACGAAGATTTGATCTCAATTCGTGATGAGTTTTGGATGAATGTTAAAATTAAGGCTTTGCAGACTCGGCAAGGGTGAGTGTTAGACCATCCAATTCTTCACTCATAATTAATTGACAGGACAGGCGGGAATTATCTTCTCGATCAAATGTCTCATCCAACATGTCATCTTCGTCATCGCGCATGTCGTATAATTTATCTAACCACGCATCATCAACATACACATGGCATGTGGCACAGCAACATGATCCACCGCATTCGGCCTTAATGAGCAGGCCGTAATCACGGATAATCTCCATGACTTGCCATCCTTCAATGGCGTCCAAATCATGTTTTTGTCCATCTTGGTCCGTCACATGTATTTTCATGTGCCTTCCGCCCCTTCCATCATTTGACGGTATCCAATGGCAAGTGCTGCCGACCCCCATGCCGCGGCAATAACCGCGCCAAAGGCAAATCCAAAATCAACAATCGCCATTGTTGCGGGAACGCTCGTGGCCTCATCATCTGTTCCGCCCAACAACCCCTGTAATGGGACATATAACACAAGCCCAACGGCTAGGGTCGTTATGACCTTTATTAAAAAAACGGGGGCAGATAACCCAAATGATTTGAATGTTTTAAAAAATGAAACCACATCTATTTCCGCTATTATGAGGATTGGTAATAATGCAAATCGCATCACATAAAAAACACCAAGCATCATTAGAATTATTGGTATGATCATGCCTACATTGGCAGGTTCTTGTTCACTTGCGGCTTGTTGAATGGGTTCGAAAATCATCCCCATCACGCCATAAGCCCCTGCAATTAAATATCCAAAAACAACATAGGCAATCGCCCCGCCAATCAATAAATCTTTTCGCCCCAGGATATTGAGTTGGAAATGGACTGGCGCGTCCTTATCCTTTTTCTTTGGCGCATTCAAAATAATAAAAATAATGAGAGAACAGAAAATACCAATGATAAAATCCGCTGGAATTTGTATTAACGCCAATTGAAACGCCGAGGCGTCCTGCAACCCATCCATACGCGACATCATCAATGTTAAAAATGTTGCAATCGTTGGAATGAGTGTCATTGGCAACAATGTTTTACGATTCAGCCACAGGCTTAATCCTCCTTTGTGGAGCGCACGCAGGACTTCGAAATATTTAATCGGTGCGGGTGTATTATTCATTATGCCGCTTTCTCATCATCTTTAACGCCTAATTTTTTTTGAAGGTCGCTGGACGATGTTGTGTATTGAAATCGTAATTTTTTATCAGGGTGAATAATGCGAAACGCCTCTTGCGCCATTAAGGCTGCTTCGTGAAAACCACTTAAAATCAGTTTTAATTTTCCTGGATAGTGATTGATATCACCCACCGCGAAAATACCGGGTTCGGATGTTTGGAATTTCTCTGTGTCCACAGGGATTAAATTTTCATGCAGGTTCAAACCGAATTCAGCCACAGGTCCCAATTTCATGGTCAAACCATAAAATGCCAAAAACCTCGAACAATTTAATGTGATATCACCTTGGTCTTTTGTTTTCACATTTAATGATGAAATTTGCGATCCTTCGCCTGTCACCTCGTTAATATTTCCAATCACCAGATTGATTTTCCCTGCATCGACCAATGCACGCATTTTATTGACGCTGTCAGGGTGTGCGCGGAAATCATCGCGGCGATGGACGAGCGTAAGCGATTTCACAAGGGGTTGTAAATTCAATGTCCAATCAAGGGCGGAATCACCACCACCCGCAATAACCAAATCATGGTCTTTAAACGCATCCATTTGACGCACGGCATAAAAAACGGATTCGCCTTCAAAATTCTCTAAATTTGGAATTGGTGGTTTTTTGGGCATAAATGACCCACCACCCGCGGCAATCACAATCACTGGGGCTTCTAAAACTGTATCAAAATCAGTCGTTAATTCCCAATTACCATTATCTGATTTTTGAATGGAGGATGCCATTTGTGAAAAATGAAATGTCGGGTTGAATGGTTCGATCTGTTCCATCAAGCGGTCTGTTAAGTCCTGACCCGAAATAACGGGATAGGCGGGAATGTCGTAGATTGGTTTTTCAGGGTAAAGCTCCGCACATTGTCCGCCCGGCCGATCCAAAATATCGACCAAATGACACTTTAAATCCAATAAACCCAGCTCAAACACGGTGAATAACCCACATGGGCCTGCACCAATAATGATAACATCTGTTACGTGTCTTTCACTCATGCGACCACCACATTGACGATACGGTCAGGAACGGCAATGATTTTGCGGATGTCTTTCCCATCAATCGCGCGTTGTACATCGTCATTGGCAAGGGCCGTGTCTTCCAAGATTTTTTTGTCTGACCCTTTAGGCAAATTTATTGTTGCGCGCACTTTACCATTTACCTGCACCGCGATTGTAACCTCATCCGCGCCTAATAATGATTGGTTGGCCTTTGGCCATGCGCTGTTTGCAACCAAATCTTGCAACCCCATCATGGACCAAATTTCCTCTGCTAAGTGCGGGGTGAATGGTGAGATGAGTTGTGCCAGCGTTTCAAATCCCTCACGCATCACCCACCCATCACCTGCATTTTCGGGTTGTAATTCCATCAACGCATTACTCATCTCACGAATTTTCGCCACGGCTTTATTCATATGGAATTCATCAATATGGGTTGCAACATCCAAACGTGTTTGGTGAATTTTTATTAAGGCTCTTTGCGCCTTATCATTTAAGTCTGGCTGAGCCGTTTCAGAGTTGGGCAGTATCGATAAATTGTCCATAACAAAACGATACAGTTTATTAATATATTTCCACGCACCTTCAATACCGGATTCCGTCCATTCCAAATCACGGTCAGGGGGGGAATCGGACAACACAAATAAACGCGCGGCATCGGCACCGTATGCATCCATAATTTCCGCTGGATCAATCGTGTTGCGTTTTGATTTAGACATTTTTTCATTTCGCTGGGCTTTGACTTCTAACCCACTGCCTTCTTCAATCATCTTACCGTCATCGCCTTTGATTATATCGGCGGGGTAAACCCATTTACCATCGGTGTTTTTGTAGGATGTATGGGTCACCATTCCTTGGGTGAATAACCCCGCAAAAGGCTCATCGAAATTCAGGTAACCACAGTCGCGCAAGGCTTTTGTAAAAAATCGTGCGTATAAAAGGTGAAGAACGGCATGTTCTACGCCGCCAATATATTGATCGACGGGCGCCCAATAATTGACCTTATCCGCGTCAAATCCTCGTGCTTCATTGCGGGCATCGGTATATCGGAATTGATACCAACTGCTTTCAAAAAACGTATCAAATGTATCTGTTTCACGAATGGCTGGTTCCCCTGTTTCGGGGCAGGTTGTGTATTTCCATGTTGGATGATGGTCAAGCGGATTGCCGGGTTTATCGAATGATACATCATCAGGTAGCTCAACAGGCAATTGATCATCGGGAACCGGAATACAGGCACCATCAGATTCGCGGTAGACAACGGGCACTGGACACCCCCAATAGCGTTGGCGCGATACACCCCAATCACGCAGGCGATATGTTGTTTTTGCCTCACCCAAATTCATGGATTCGATTTTATCAATCACGGCTTGTTTTGCATCCTCAATATCCATGCCGTTAAGGAAATCAGAATTCCCAATTTTCCCAGGTCCGTTATAAGATTCCTTTGATAAATCGATATCATCAGGATTTGTTGGGAACACAACTTGGTCGATATCAAGATTATATTTTTTGGCAAAATCATAATCGCGTTGGTCATGTGCAGGTACACCATAAATGGCGCCTGTCCCATAATCCATCAGAATAAAATTAGCCACATAAATAGGTAATTTTTTACCCTCGATAAACGGATGATTAACACTGTACCCTGTATCAAATCCAATTTTCTCAGCCTGTTCAATGGCAACTTCTGATGTTCCGCCTGCTGCACATTGACCCTTAAATTCGGCAAAACCGTCCTTGCCTTCACATAGTTTAAGAGCAACAGGATGATCAGGGGCAAGGCCTATAAAGCTTGCGCCAAAAATTGTATCGGGTCGCGTTGTGAAAATCTCAAAATGATCTGATGTATCATTCACATCAAACCGCATTTGCAATCCTGTTGATTTCCCAATCCAGTTTTTCTGCATCGTGCGAACCTTATCGGGCCAACGGTCAAGTTTATCATCAATATCGTTTAATAATTCTTCGGCGTAATCAGTGATTTTTAAAAACCATTGGTTTAATTTTTTACGCTCAACCGGTGCGCCCGAACGCCACCCCTTGCCATCAACAACTTGTTCATTGGCCAAAACCGTATTTTCAACAGGGTCCCAATTCACAGTAGATTCCTTGCGGTACGCCAAACCTTTATTATAGAAGTCTAAGAACATTTTTTGTTCATGACGGTAATATTCAGGGTGGCAGGTCGCAACCTCTCTCGTCCAATCGATAGCCAGCCCCATGTCCAATAATTGCGTTTTCATTTCCGCAATATTTTTATAAGTCCATGTACCAGGATGAATATTGCGTTCTAACGCTGCGTTTTCGGCAGGTAGGCCAAGCGCATCCCACCCCATGGGGTTCAAAACATTATACCCAGACATTTTTTTATATCGTGCAACAACATCGGACAGAGAATAATTCCGAACATGTCCCATATGGATGCGCCCCGAAGGGTATGGCAACATGGCAAGGACATATGCCTTTTCTTTTGAAGGATCTTCAGTCACTTCGAATGTATTGTTAGTGACCCAGGTTTTTTGCCACTTGGCTTCGGTTTCTTTAATGTTATAGCGGATTTCAGACATTGTTCTTCAATTCTTTATTGTTTATTTCGGGATCTTATAACGAACAGAATTATGAAACAAGACTATCGATACTGAATTGATTAAGATTTGATGCGTTATGTGCATCTGGATAATCCCAAACCACGCTATTGAAATATCCATCCAATGATACGGGCATCCATTTGGGGTTAATGCGCCCTGTTTTTTCACACACCCATGTTTGATCTTGTTTCAGATTAGCAATATTATCCATCCACCCGCCCATTGGGTCCAATTGATGCATTACGCGCGCACAATCCATCGTTGGATAACCGTCCATCGCGGTTTTGATAAATCGGCTGGCTTGATCTTTTTGCCCTAATCTTAAGATGGTCTGCCCCGCATAAAGGGCGCTTGCTGGATTATCAGCATTTAAACGATACAAATTTTCCGCCCATGACACCATGGCAAGCGGGTTATTCATCACCTTTTTAGGAGCGCACTGAATCCAAAAATCAATCAATTTTGGATGAGGGTTATCAATCCATAATTTTTTAATCGCATTCATGGCCTTACGACGTTTATTATTTTCAATCCATTTTCCAATGATCATAAGGCCGATAGGCAGTGAATAAGGATCGTATTTATAGGCCTTTTCAATATTTCCCTGCGCCATGTAAATAATGGCCTTTTCGTCTTTTATTTCTGTTTTAGTAAGATCACTATATCGAACTAAGCGATCTAATAAGACAAGCGCACTATCATAATTTTTATGACGTAATTCCAGATTATAAAGCTGTTCGATTACCCAAGGTTGTTTCGGGTTCTGGTTATAGGCCCGCGTCGCTAAAATCCGAGCATAACGAATATCATTTTTATCTAGCGCGGTTTGCAACAACGCCTTTAACCCCAAAACAGATGTTTCAGGTTGATTCATTAACTTTAAAAACGATTGATGTGCGGCCTTATCATGACCGTTTAATCGCTGGGTCAACCCGGTTAACAAATCACTTAATCCAAAATCATGCGTTAAAAAACGTGTTGTACGGCCTGCGTAATATTGCGCCATGCGGGCATCACCAGCGGCAACCGCGGATAAGCCATAGGCTAACGCCTGCATGCCCTTTTTATGATTGGCGATTTCACTGTGCCCTAATAATTGTTGGGGTGTTCCCAAAATGATGGCTAAAAAACGCCCGATAACAGACAAAATCCATATCATCAAAATTGCAGATAAGATGAAAATACCAAATGGCATGGACAGGCTATATCCTGCAAAATCGATGGTAATATGTCCGCCAAGCGATAACAGCCATGTCACCGCAATGACAAACAGCACAGATTTTATCAAAAACCAAAAGGTAGCAATCATAGATTGATTATATGAAGGCGCCGATCAAACTGCACGATGAAAGGTGAACTTATCCAACGTCTTTTAAGGTCTCGGCCGATGATAAGCTGTTCATAAAATGGGTCGCATTGTCAAATCGGTGATGGACATGCGTGGGCAGTTCCCTTGGCTGTGAGGGATGATCAATCAATATGGTTGTAAGGCCCATTTCATGCGGAATGGTTAAATTCCAATCGCGGTCTTCGGCAAAGGCGGCCTTATGCGCATCCATGCCAATCAAATCAAGGCATGTTTTTGTCGCGCGGTCGGATTCATGTTTATGTTCATAATCAATATCTTCCAATCCGATCACCGCCTTGGGATCAAAAAAATCGGCGATGCCCATATGGTCCAACATGCGCAAGGCCCAATCACGCGATGCATGTGTCATTAAGGAATGTTTCATATGAGGGTGCGAAGCAAAGGCGGACGGTAAATCAGGGCAAATCGTTGTTACCGTATGGTCCATTTCCGCATGAAACGGGATGTGCAAATCCGTTTTTTGAATATCAAACATATCGGATAAAATTTTAAAGGTCAGGCGATATTTTTCCTGAGACTCTTCGGATAATCTCAATGCCTCTTCAAATGAAATATCATATCCCATCTTTACAACCGCGCGGGCCATCGATTCCCGCATGGATGTTTTTAATGCGGGAGTAACAGTATAAAGCGTATCATCCAAATCCCAGATGATGCCTTCAATATGAGAAAGATCTGTCATAGTGTCCATTATCGCACAGCCCTGAATATTTTAAATCCTTTTTCTTGGGCGATCCGCTCAAAGGAAAAGAAACAATCCTTCAAAATATCTTCATAAGGCATGTGGGTATTGGCAACAATCCAACATTCCCCTTTTGGTTTAAGATGGTGTGCCGCCATTTTGATAAAATCTTGCCCCAAGGTTCTATCTTCACTTTTACTATCGTGGAAGGGAGGGTTCATCACAATGAAATCTAGTTTTGGTAAATCGGGGATAGGTTTTGTACAATCCCCTTGACGAATAACCGCGCGGTTATCATCGATATTTTTTTGACAGGCCTCAACTGCGCGATCATCACAATCAACACAGTAAAGATTTTGAATATTAGGGTTTTTATCCAATATATGCCGCGATAAATATCCGTATCCGCATCCGAAATCGGCGCCTTGCCCTTTTAAATCCGGCAAATAATCCAATAATAATTTTGATCCCACATCAATTTTATTCCATCCAAATAATCCAGGCATGGAATAAAAACCAATATCATCAACCATCCGTAATTTTGTGTGGCTTAACCATTCATCAATAATATCCGGTGTTGTTTCGGTTTTTGTAATGATGATATAGCGTGATTTATTTTTGCTTTCACACGATACAGAATCAAAATGGCTTTCAATTATTTTTTGAATTGATTTTCCGCCCCAATCATTGGGTTGAATTAAAGTGAATTCATTGCCGATGCGGAGTTTTTCCCATGCAAGGGCGACAAGGCCATAGGTCTCATGCTTTTGTTTTGTGCCATGGATGGTTTTCATGGCTTTATTTTAGACGGATTTAAAATTCAAAGCCACACCGTTAATGCAATAACGCAGACCAGTAGGTTTGGGGCCATCAGGGAAAACATGCCCTTGATGTCCACCGCAATTGGAACAATGAACTTCGGTCCGTTTCATCCATAACGTGTTATCAGCCCGTTCACCAATGGCGGTTCCATCAACGCCGTCAATCGGTTGATAAAAAGATGGCCATCCTGTGCCACTGTCAAATTTGTGGGCTGAGCTAAATAATTCTTGATCACATCCTGCACAATGATAGGTGCCTTTTTCATAGATTTTATCCAATGGTGATGTTCCTGAGCGTTCCGTCCCGTGCTCTCGCAAAACATAATATTCTTGATCGGTTAAACGCTCTTTCCACTCTGCGTCACTTAATTGCATTGGAAAGACTTTTTCATCTATTTTTGGCTTTGATCCAAACATTGCAAATCCTTTGGTTGGTAGAAATATGGCTGATGAAGCACAGGCCCCCGCCATTAAAAATCCACGTCTTGTCATTATAAGTATCTCCTAATAATAAATAGGATAATCATAAAGAATGGCAATTATATGTTTGAAATCGCCTGCAATGCCACATATCGGATATTATCCGCAACACACCAAAATGAAATTCCATGATCCAATGTTTTGTCATCGCGAACGCGACTGATAAACACTGAATCTTCACCTGCAATCTCAATCGGGGTCACAAATTTCATTTCGCTTTCGCGGTCAATCACCAAAATATTGTCGCGCTCTGTCCAAATATTGCGGGCAGTTTTGGCATCTATTTCTGCGTTAAATCCAACATTCACACTAAATCCATGGCCCATAAAGACAGGGACGGACATACATGTGACGGATGTTGAAACATCATCACCCAATAATATTTTCATTTCATCAGCGGTTTGTTTTTCGGCATGTGTGTGGCCTCCCTCACCGAAATCTTCAACTTGAGGAATCACATTAAAGGCAATTTGTTTTGCGAAAACATTATTATCCATGCCGTCACTGACAAAAAATTTACGGCATTGGTTGAATAATTCATCCATACCATCTTTGCCTTCGCCTGATGCGGCTTCCATCGTTGTGACGCAAATACGTTTGATATCACCGCGCCTCATTAATGGTTTTAAAACAGATGATAAAATCAATGATCGCGGCGATGGCATTGCAATTAAATTATCATGCTGTTTGTCATTTAAAAAAGATGCACCAGTGCAATCA
>JAUHXB010000033.1 GCA_030427215.1 Alphaproteobacteria bacterium
ACATTGATGTATTGGGCAATGCCACAATAAGTGGCGGGCCTTCAACATCACTTGAAACCTCTTACAGCTTTGCCGTGCAGGATAATTTTGTTATGGATCAGAATATGGTTGTGAATTCATCTGGCAATAACAACAAAGGGGATATTCTTATCAATGGCGATGATACAGTCGATTCCGATTTTATACTTTCGGGGAATATGGACGTATCAAGAGAAACGCCCTCTGGTCCTGTCAGAGGGGATACAATCGCATCAAATGTTGAGTCAGAAACATTAGACGCCGGATCAAGCGCCAGCTTCAATGATGCTGTTTTCAATTCTGGACAACTCACCACAAATAATATTTTTACAAATTCTGCAAGCCTTGATCAATCGCTTGAGGTTAATGATCTTCTCGCCTCTGATGTCCGAAATGCAGGACAGATAAATACAGGTATTCTGGTCGCCATTGACGCAAATGTTAGTGGCGAAACAAATGTTGATAATGATACCTTTATTGTGAATAGAACTTCATTGAATGGAAACGCAACTGTTTTTGGGAACGTCAATGGTTCCGTAGATGGACAAGCCGTTATTATTAGTGAAATGACGGAATGCGGGACGGGGTGTACAGGATATGAGGGGAATTAAACAGTGAAGCAACAATCTACTCAAATTAACCGTAAAAATCAAAAGGGCTTCACTATTTTAGAGATGCTTTTCACAACAGCCATTCTTGTTTTTATTATGATGATGCTGTTTGATATTTTTGAAAATTACGCTGAAAAAGAACTTGCCCGCTCAACATCAGAATTTGTTGATGAAATTAGCCTTTCTGTCGAAAATATCATCGAAGACCCTGCCGCATTTCAAGATCTTTATGATTATTTAATCGTACAGCCAGGAAATATTATGGATTTAACAATCGCTGATTTAACGACTGGATTTAATGTCAGCGGCGCAATGACTCACAGAGCCTCATCCCTCAATACTAACATTATCAACCGCACGGCCTTGGGCAATGGCCTTTTTATCATGCTGAGGATAGGTGACGATATTACCATTGATACAGACACAGAATCTCTTCAAATTATTATCGCGACTGACGACGTTGCGGCCGAAACCCGCGTCAGGCAGGCCGCCCGATTTATGGGGTCATATGGCGGATATTATATCGATGCATCTGAAGATATCAAAAGTGCGTTTGCCGTATGGAGTTTGGATGCCGATATTTTTGACACAACAAATTTGGGATCGCAATTATCTTTAACGGCACCAAGCACTGATGTCGGGGGGTATCTTATACACTATAAACACATTAATTTCGCAAATATAGCGGGCGATTACATCTATCGCGATCGTATCCAAAACCGACCAGAACTCAACCAAATGAATGCGCCCCTGAATATGGCAGGAAATAATATTTTAGGGATAGACAATGCCGAGGTTACTAATGATCTTGACTTGGCTGCTTCTGCATTCATTAACGGGAATGCTCGAATTGGCGGAGAAGCCGTATTCAATGAATCAAACTTTACTGCCGGACAAAAAATGAGTGCAACAAATGCAACGATAAATGGTGCAACCACCGGTTATTCAGGTAATTTTGCCGTACAGGGTGATCTGAAAACTGCCGGTATTGACACAGATGGACCAGTAAACGCGGACTCAAGCAGATTTGAAAATAATGTAACAATTAATGGCGACCTCCAAACAAATACATCCTCCTTTAACAGTTTAGTGGTCAATGGCGACAGTACAATAGGAGAGATTACATCTACAGGTCAGTTTGATATTAATGCCGCCAATAATATAAATGCCATTAACGTCACAACGAATGAATTAAATGTGAATAACAGCAGCCTTGGCGCATTCAATCTTAGCACAAGTGGTCAAACTACACTCAATAACGTTGATGCCAATCAGGCATTTTTTGAACTTCTTTCCCTTCAGGGAACATTCGGCGCGTGCGATAGGGGCTGTTAATCTATTTATAACTTTGATAGAATTAACCTATGAAAAACATATTGAATTTATTATTTGTTGCTACCGTATTATTTTTTGGTTTTCATGACAAAGTTAATGCCCAAATATCCTTTCCCGAATTTCCATTAACAAATACAAATGATACTCTATTAAATAATGCCCTTACGCCACGCGAGATTGAGAGTTCTATCAATAATTTAAAAAACCCTCTTTTACGGGATATCATTATATTGCAAAATCAAATTATTATTTTGGAAGGCTTGATAGAACGACAAGGTGAAATCCGTAATATAGCAAACAATTACCGTAAAGTTGGTGTTCCCTTCAAGCAAAGCCCTCCACGCGAAAGCACATGTGATCAATTGCCCATTAACGCTTTGTGTATGGCATCCTATCCAGAAAAAGAAGATAATAAATTTCATATACAAAAGGCTTATGAACGTTATCAAAAGCTACAAAAGCAAGAAATTATTAATTTCTATGAGGATCTAATGATTCAACAGGCAAACGACATGGCATCGGTAAATAATGGAGGGAACACTTCATCAACAGCATCATCAATGAGACCGCAAGCTCAATTTCAATGGTCAGACATTCGATGCCTGTCAGGTCAATGCTCTGCACTTGTTGAATCATCACGTGATTCATTTAGAAAAAGAGTTTCTATCGGTGAAAACTTGGCTAATACTAATATTAAAATTAGTGATATTGGTGTGGCTGGTGTTATGATTCTCAGAAACGGCCAGCAAGTCAAAATGTCTGCAAAAGATGCAACCAATGACCCCAATATTACTGAAACCGTGGTTACAAATGAAAATCGTAATCAAGATGAAATCAGTGAAATTGAAAGTATCTTGGCAAACAGTTTTGGTGATTTGAATAACGTTCCTGCAAACGCACCTGCCGTGCCTGACAGTGGAGAATTATTAGGCCCAACAGGTTTGTTTTAAAATAATTAAGTTTAATTAAGCCGGATTAAGTCGGATTATTTTTTGTAAAATACTGATTTTATTATATTATTTTAAAATTAAGTCGTTTAAGCCGCCCTATTTATATATCAAACAATTCAATCAGTTTTGTGGTATCTATACCTTATTATAGGATAATATACCTATAATGTCAATCACATCCGGTCTTTCATGTATTTAATCACGGCCTTTTGCGAAGCTTCGTCCAGATGCAGGCCTAATTTTGATCGCCGCCATAAAATATCTTCGCCTGTTTGCGCAAATTCATAGGCCTTGAGGTAGTCCAATTCATGCCCATAGACACCACCACCTAAATCTTGACCCATATCATCCAAAGATGTCACATTCGCCAATATGATATTCATGCATGTGCCATAGGCGCGGACATAACGACGAATTAATTCTTTTGATAGATAAGGATATTCGACAATTTGTTCGCGGACAAATCGTTCAAAATCGTCATCTTCAATATCACCTCCAGGTAATTTTTCGTGGGCTGTCCAATGGTTGGGTTCTTTATGAAACTCGTTATCTATCATATCCACCGCTTCCTGCGCCAAGACACGATAGGTTGTTAATTTCCCACCAAGGACGGACAGAAAACCATCTTGTAGATCAAAATCGTAGTCACGGGATGCGTAGGCTGCCTCTCCTTCTTCGTTATCCATCAATGGCCTTACGCCTGAATAGCTGTGAATAATATCAACATCACGGATGGATTTGTTGAAGTATTCTTTTACTACATCTTTTAAATAGTGTTTTTCATCCGCGTCTAATGCTGGAGTTTGATCCGGGTCATCGCCCATATCGACATCCGTCGTTCCGATTAGCGTATAATCATTTTCATAAGGAATGGTAAACACAATACGCCCATCTTCATTTTGAAGGATATAGCTTGTTTGTTCGTTATATAATTTTGGAATAATAATGTGCGACCCCTTCACAAGGCGGATTTTTTTCGGGGTTATATCGACAACGCCCTCCATCATTTTTGATGCCCAAGGGCCCGCGGCATTGACAATCATTTGCGTGTGATAGGTCTCACCATTGGATGTTTTAACATCCCATTGATCATTATGTTTTTGAATCGATACACATTCCGTATTTGTTTTGATGGTTGCACCACGTGCACCCGCATCCATCGCGTTTAAAACGACAATGCGGGAATCTTCAACCCAGCAATCGGAATAGGCGATCCCTTTTTTGTATTTCGCGCCTAAAAATTTATTTTGAATATCCGTTTGATTTGATTTGGGCAGTTTTGTTTTACCCGCCAAAAAATCGTAAATCCATACGCCCACACGGATCATCCATAGCGGGCGAAGGTGCGGTGCATGCGGCAAAACAAAACGCATTGGCCATATAATATGCGGAGCCAAATGCATCAACACATCGCGTTCACGCAATGCCTTTTTCACAAGGCCAAATTCATATTGTTCTAAATACCTTAAGCCACCATGGATTAATTTTGTGCTGGCCGATGATGTCGCGCAGGCCAAATCCCCCTTTTCAAGCAACAAGACTTTGTACCCACGCCCCGCGGCATCACGGGCAATTCCTGCACCATTAATTCCACCGCCAATGACGCATATATCAAATGTATTTTTTTCCATTATTTACATTGGACGCGTTTTTACCCATAATTTCAAGACATAGTCATGTTTATCCCCATGGCACGGCTTATCGTGCCGCTTGCAGTAATTATATCTTTATCCTCTTTCGCACATGCCAAAGGGCAACCCCTTGCATCCATTCAACAAAATTTTAAGGGGCTGAGCCATTATGTGTTTGATCAGGAGAAAATTATTCACCTGACCCCATCGCGCCCCACCTCAACTAACAGCGCGAAAATAGAAATGGATAGTGGCCTGACTAATATCACGGTAGAAGATCAAAATATTACAGGATGTTTGCATACAAACCCTTACGATCATCAATCCGTGACCAAACAATTTGGTCGCGGCGCACGTGTAGTTGCGAATAATAGCGCAAGCCCCATTGAAGCGTTGTCTGCACAACCTTACTTTAGCGGATTAAAGGGCCCGAAATTAACCATCATGCGAAAGGATTTAGAACGTGCCCTAATTAATCAATCAGGGTCAGCATCCGAAATTTTTCACAATACCTTAATCGAAAGCCCAACGCGGACGGCCTGCGACACATCCATGACTTATAATTGGGATATAGAGCTTAATCATCACATTGATGTTTATGACAGTGATCAAAGCCCCCTGATCCGCAGTGATATCATACTAAATAACCGCCTGCATTTTGGCGGATATTTTTTGGGAACGGTGTCCACGCGATATGGTCTCTATGATAATTTAGAGAAAGAGCCCGATTTACGGATTTTATCGCGTCCCGATCCCTTGCGTCAGGATGTTTTGGGATTTGCATGGCAGGGTTTGAATTTGGACCGTGCGATGATCAGCGGTTTTGCAACACCCCTGCCCGACCTATATCTCGCGGGGCATGCAGGATATTTGGAAGAAATGTTTTTTGGCATTGGCGGCGAGTTTTTGTATCGCCCCTATGATTCTGCCTTATCCATTGGTGGTGAATTATGGTCAACGATAAAACGCGTTCCCTATTTAGGGGGTGTAACAACATTGGATAATAATAACCGACAAACATCGGCCCTGTTTAATTTATGGTATGACGCCCCTTTCCAACCTTATGCCATCGGATTATCCGCAGGACAATTTTTGGATGGGGATACAGGCGGACAATTACGCGCACGATACACACCAAAACCAGGCTGGATAGTGGAAGGATACGGCACATATTCCAACCAGAGTGATCAAAGTCTTGATAATGATAAAGACACAGACTTTGAAGCGGGCTTGCGTTTGACTATACCCTTAGGCAACCTCAAAATTCTACCATCAAATAGCCGACAAACATTCGATATCAAACCATTTGCTCGTGATAAAGGGCAGAGATTGGATAACCCCTACCCGCTTTATGATTTAACCGATCCGTGGCAAGCAAAGAATATTTATCGGTATTGGGATGACATTACAGATTAAAAAATTCGTGACCTCTGTGTCCTCATGGTTTAAATAAGGGGGATGATACAAACAAAACGCGGCTATTTCGGTATTGGTGTCGAGGGTATTACGAAACCTCAAAATTTAGGGAATATGGTGCGGTCCGCCCATTCATTTGGCGCATCGTTTTTCTTTACGATTGGTGCGGAATTAAATGTAAAACAGGTAAGGGAATCCGACACATCAAAGGCGTGGGAAAACCTGCCTTTTTTTGAATATGAAACACGCAATGATTTTATGTTACCAAAGAAATGCGCCTTGGTTGCCGTTGAATTTACGCAAGATTCGATTGAGCTTCCCTCTTTTCGGCATCCACAGGCCGCGGCCTATATATTAGGGCCAGAAATGGGAAATGTGTCAGCGGAGATGATGGAACGCGCAGACCACGTCATTAAAATCCCAATGCAATTTTGTATCAATGTTGGTGTTGCGGGGGCGTTAGTCATGTATGACCGTTTAATTTCAACAGGAAAATTCGCCCCTCGTCCTGTTATGGCAGGTGGCCCCACAGAGGAATGGGAAAGACCACATGAGGGTTTGCGACTGTTTCTGCGATCCAAACGCAATAAACAGCCTAAAAAATCGGATTGACCTTCATCGAATGAATGGATTAATGACGCGCCCTAACAACCCTGTAAAATGCAATGGTGCCGTTGTGACCGCCAAACATATACAACCTTGCTCCATATCCGCCACAGGCTTGTGAGCATGATCGTGACCTGCCTCAACAGATAAATCACCACGATTATAAACGCCTGTATCATCATGAAAGGCCCCATCCAAAACGAGTGTGAGTTCCAAACCATCATGAGAATGTTCCAAAACTGATTTTCCTGGCGCCATTTTCAATAATTGTGCTTTTTCTTTTTTCTGACACGGGACAGGAACGTCGTAATATTCAATCCCGGGCGCCAATGTTTTCCATTCAAGCAAGTCAAAATCACAATCGAAGTAACAGTCCATCGCATTCTTTGGCCTTGTTGATTGTGTTGAGTGGTCAGGGGTATCAATCATGGCCATGACATTGTCAAGGCACACCCCAGAGATATGAGAGGGTTTGCATTCCGAATCCAATAATGCGCCGCCCATCGCAAGATAATGGCGGCTATCTGCTCTTGCACTATCATTCATAGAAATATAACTATCAATAACAAGCGTTTGAGCGCATGACAAATTTCCCGCGGCATGATCCATCATTATGGCATCATATGTGCGGTCTTTTTCAAAGGTGAGGTTTTGTGGTATTCCAATCATAACTTAACTATAGGTCTTCTCTGTTATCTTTCCATGTGTGTTTTAATCGCTCGACGGCTAATCTCATTCTTGATTTCACCGTTCCTAAAGGAATTTTATTTTTATCGGCAATTTCCTGATGCGTTAATCCCTGAAAATAGGATTGCAAGATTATTGTTCTTTGGTCCTTTGGTAAAATATTTATTATTTCTTTCATACGCACGGATAGATCGGTTTGGATCACTTTTTCTTCTGGGCCTTGTGATTGGTCTTCTTCAATATCAGGCAGGAATTCAACTGGATCTTCCTGCCGTTTGATATCCTTCCTCAAAAAATCAATGCGCTTATTCCTTGCAATTGTGTAAATCCATGTTGAGGCATTGGCCTTGGCAGGGTCAAATTGCTCCGCCTTTCGCCAAATTAAGACAAAAACCTCCTGAACCAATTCTTCAGCGGTTTCAGGATTTAACCCTTGTTGCATATAAAATGATTTTAACCGCCCTGCATAATAATCAAAGAGCCTGACAAAGGCCTGACGATCCTTGTTTTGACCGACAGATGCCAAATCATCTTCGTACGGATGGCTATCCGCCACATTTGTTTTTTCCAATGCTTGCGCCATCACGACCCTTCAGTTGGATGGTTATCGCTTAGTTTTACAGAGTTTAAGATGATATTCCAACATTTATTTATCCACATACCTGCGGTTTGTAATGAAAGGTCGCTTTGACCTTGCCCTTTTTTCGCCTTATGATGATGCCAATATTTTTAGAATAATATAACGGAGTATAATTATAATGGTTTTCAAAAAAACGGCCTTGTCTGTCATCTCATGCCTAGTTTTGGTAAGTGGTTCAGCGATAGCAGAAACCCCACAATTAATTGGTAATTATGGTGATTGGGCCGCATACAGCTTTACCGAAAATGGCAACAAAGTCTGTTACATGGTGTCACAACCAACAAAGGCCGAAGGTAATTACACAAAACGTGGCGACATTTTTGCCCTTATTACTCACCGCCCAAGTGAAAAAACAGAAAATGTTTTCAGCTATATCACTGGTTACACGTATAAAAACGGAAGCGATGTCACCGTCACGATCGGTAGCGACAAATACACCCTTTTCACTCAAAAAGATATGGCATGGACACCTGATCAAGACACAGATAACAAATTGACTGACAGTATCCGTAAGGGATCGAAATTGATTGTCAAAGGCACATCAGCCCGTGGAACATTAACAACTGATACATTTTCATTAAAAGGATCAGGTGGCGCACATGACGCCATTAACAAGGCGTGCGGGGTTTAAACTTTATTGGTTTCCTTGCAAAAGTTAACCAAGGCGCTGAGTCTGTGTATCCAGGAGCAGAGAATGTTCTGCTTCCTACTTTTTTGAATCCGTTCGAAAGCATTTTTCTGTGTGATGCCTTATTTTCTGGCTCAACTTGAGCAAATAAAATAGATAACTTTGGATTTTGCGCGCATATCTGTTTTAATGTGGCGAATTGGGATTCTGATCCATATTTTTTGCGCCTGTATTTTGGTGTAATATAGGTTGCCACTCTTGGGCTTCCTTGGGTATCTCTCCATATATTGCAAACACCAATAATCTTTTGAGTGTGCTTTTGATATACGTGTAGAATTTGAATTGAATTTAACAGACCTCTTCTACTTATTCTTCTGTAAAAATCAATTAATTCCGATGCATATTCTTTGTCTGATTTTGTGCCGTCATTTATTCTGTGAGGGATTAGCCATTTAATACAGTTACTTTCATCGTCTTTAATAAAATCAATTAAAGATACGATGTCAGATTGACCAAGCTCCTTTAAGGTCAGGTTTCTTGAATTGAATGGCACATTAATCATAAAAGACATATTTATTTTTTACAGAAAATAAATATAAAGTCAACAATCTAAAAAACAACCAACGCGCCAAAAATGGCGAACAGGTAAAAAATTGAATACCCAAACATCAAGCGAGCATATTTATGCTCGTTTTTTTCGCGGTATGTTTGAACGGCACTGATGATGAATAATCCATTTAATATGCACGCCGTAATCACGTAATTTATGCCGACCAATCCCGTGTAATAAGGGACAAGACATAGCGGAAATAATATAAGCGTATAAATCACCATTTGAGTTTTGGCTGTTCGCTCGCCATGTGTGACCGTTAGCATTGGAATGTTTGCGCGTTTATAATCTTCATTGGCAAATAAAGACAGAGCCCAAAAATGCGGTGGAGTCCAAAAAAATATAATGGCGAAAAGGACAATTGAATCAATTGAAACATCACCCGTCACCGCGGCCCACCCAATCATTGGGGGAAACGCCCCTGCCGCGCCACCTATCACAATA
>JAUHXB010000034.1 GCA_030427215.1 Alphaproteobacteria bacterium
CCTTGGCATATATTTTGGGGTACGACACTATAGATGAGCTGTTGCATCAGGGGATAAGTTTGCAACAATGCTATGCTGACAAATCAAATTATCAGACCTTTCAATCTGAATTGATCAGACATGATACGGTTCGTAATTTTGAAACACAAATTCAACAAGCAAACGGCAATATCATATGGGTCAATGATAATGCACGTGTGGTGCGAGATAATGATGGAAATATTTCGTATTATGAAGGCGCAATAGAGGACATTACACAAAGAAAACAAGCAGAACTTGATCTACATGAGGCAAAAGTGAATTCAGATCTTGCATCACGGGCAAAATCAGAATTTTTGACGAATATGAGCCATGAATTGAGAACGCCGCTTAACGCCATTATCGGATTTTCTGAAATTATAAAAAGCGAAGCTTTAGGTAAAATTGAAAATGAAACATATACAGACTACGCAAAAGATATTCATGTTAGCGGAACGCGCTTACTAAGCGTTATTAACGAAATTTTGGGGATTTCTAAAATTGATGCAGGAGACCGCCAAATTAATGAAACAGTCATAAATCTAAAATCGATATGCCAAACATGTATTGATCTGATGGCATCCAAAATTGAAGCCAGTGAATTGCTGATAGCGAATGTGATTGCCGATGATATACCCTCTATTATTGGTGAGGAATTGGCGTTCAAACAAATTGTTATGAACCTTCTTTCCAACGCGATTAAATTTACACCAAAGGGTGGAACGGTGACGTTTGATATCGAATATAATGCGGATAAGGCGGAGGAGGGTCTGCGATTATCCATAACGGATACAGGTGTTGGGATTGAAGAAAGCGATATTCCAAAGGCGCTCTCGCCCTTTGGTCAACTTGATAACGCCTTATCAAAAAGTCATGCAGGAACAGGGTTAGGTCTAACATTAGTCAGATCACTCATCCACTTACATGGGGGTCGCTTGGAAATGGTCAGCCAAAAAAATCTAGGAACAACGGTGAGTCTTGTTATACCTGCAAAGCGTGTTGCCGTTAAAAAAGAAACGAAATTAGAAAGCGGTCAATCCAATATCACGCGCTTTTCGGATTATAAATAATCTACTCTTCGAAAATACTCATGGCCAAGGGATAAGAAAACCCTGCACGGGCAAGTTTCCCTAAATCACGATTTTTATCTTTTGGGTCATTGTATGGTTCAATACGAAACCGTCCAATTTTTTTCTTTTTTGCAAAAATAATCACGGCCTGTGCATCATCGCCATTTTCGGCTAGAAGGTCGTTAATGATGTCTTTTGAGACAGATTTTTCCATCATGCGTGATCTGATTTTTGAAGATGAAAATCCTCTATTTTTCAAACTGTTAAATAATGCCTTTGAATAAAGGTCATCATTAATAAAGCCTAATTTTTGAAAATAGGGCGTGAGGATGTTCGCTACATGATCGATCCATTCTTGCCTGTTTTGATCGGAGTGGTCGCGGCAGGATCGATCAATTTTTCGCGTCATGACTTTGATAAAATGGGCCGAAGATGCGGGGAAGCGATTCAGGTAATATTCACCCGCATTGCGCAAATATCTTTCAGATAGCTTTTTTGCCATCTTGATCTTTTGAGGATTATCTTTATTTTCATGCTTCATAAGGAAATTTAGTATGACTCAAACACATCAAACATCAAGCATGGAAAAAACGAATTGGATCGGGATATGGACCTTGGTTCAAAAGGAATGCGGACGATTCCTCAATGTCTATCTGCAAACCATTGTTGCGCCCGTTGTTACAACATTTTTATTTTACGTGATTTTCACATTGGCCTTTGGCGGTAATGCGGGCAGGGGGATTGCGGGCATACCCTATATGCAATTTTTGGTTCCGGGGTTGATTATGATGGCAATGGCGCAAAATGCCTTTGCCAATACGGCCTCTTCCATTGTGATTGGAAAGGTTCAGGGAAATATTATTGATGTCCTAATGCCGCCACTTGCCCCTTGGGAATTATTAACTGGTTACATTATTGGCGGTGTTTGTCGTGGTTTGATGATTGGTCTGCTCTCTATTTTGGTGTTGGTGCCCTTTATCGGGATACCCATTCATAATATCGGAACCATTGCCGTATTTGGTGTTTTGGGAACGGCGATGTTGGCCTTACTTGGTGTAGTAGGGGGAATATGGTCCGATAAATTTGATCATATTGCGGCTGTGACCAATTTTGTTGTGATGCCCATGACATTTTTATCAGGGACATTTTATTCAATTGATCGCCTTCCTCCATTATGGCAAGACGTGGCCCACGCCAATCCATTTTTCTTTATGATAGATGGATTTAGGGCGGGATTCATTGGCGTGTCTGATATGTCCCTTTGGATTGGGGCGGCCGTTTTATTAATGGTGAATATTGCCCTCTGGGCGATTGCATATCGCATGTTAAAAACTGGATATAAGATTAAGAGTTAAGAGTTAAGAGGATAAAAATGATTTATTATCAAGTTTTAATCAGTGCCGAAAATGTAGAGCAAGCCAATGATATTCTTGATCATTTGCTAGCAAAAAAATTAGTTTTTGGAGGTCCTGTTCTAACAGGACCAGCCAGATTTTGGTGGAAGAATAATATTTGTGAGATGGATTATTCTTACATCCTCACTTACACAACAAGTGAGTTAAAAGAAGAAATGATCAAAGAGGCAGAAGCCATATCTCCTGAAGAGGTTTGTATGATATCTCTAATTCCAATTGAAATGAATAAACCTCTCCAAGATTTATTAGATAAAACATTTGAAAAATAAAGATGACAAAAATTGCAAATGACAATCCGGTCCAAGAAGACGGAAAAGTTGAAGACAATATCATCCTGCCATTTCAATTACAGGAATCGGGATTGCGCGGTCGATTTGTGCGTCTTGGATCGGCCCTGAACGATATTTTGAAATTACATGACTATCCGGATGCCGTGTCACATATGGTGGCTGATACTGTCACACTAACCACCGCCTTATCATCTATGTTGAAATATGAGGGGATATTCACCCTTCAAACATCATCAAAAGGGGCGGTCAAAACATTAGTGTCTGATATTCAGACCAATGGCGCCATTCGTGGGTGCGCCACCTTTGATAAGGATAATTTAAAAGATATCAAAAAATCAGATGGCGCTTATGACGGATATAAATTAAATGACCTAACTGGTGAGGGCTATATCGCCTTTACAGTAGATCAGGGCGCACACACCGAACGATATCAAGGCATTGTCGCGTTGGAAGGTGAAACCTTACAAGAGGCCATCGCGCATTATTTTGAACAATCGGAACAATTACGCACATCCCTATATGTGGCCTCACGCTATACTGATGGTGAATGGCGGTCAGGGGCATTGATGTTGCAATATTTACCTGATGACCACGCCGATAATGTCGATGTCGTGGCCTTTAACGAAAAATCAGAATCGGAACGCAAGGAAGATTGGCACAGGTCAAAAACATTGCTTCAAACTTGTACAGATGATGAAATATTGGATATGGATTTGCATCCGCATGAATTGCTTCGCCGTTTATTTCATGAAGAGGGCGTTATTGCTTATGATACAAAGCCTGTTCATCATGAATGCCGATGCTCTAAGGAAAAAGTTGAAGATGTTGTCGCGGGGTTGAGCGAGGATGATAAATCCCATGCCGCCCAAAACGGCGAAATTAAAATGACTTGTGAATTTTGTAGCAAAACATATACCATAAAGGTATGAAACTATTCATCACGACTTCTTTATTAACTGTTTTATTTTTGAATGGGTGCACAACGCCTCCTGTTCCATCGGATGCCCCAGCGCCACTTCCGTCCCTCACATTTGAACACCTCAATGACATTCCTGTTGATGTAAAACAAATAGATATCAAACTGGAAACGCAAAGGGGTGCGAATGCATGGGATGTATCAAGTGCGATGCCCACCCCACCAGACATTGCGATACGTCGTTATTTAAATGAACGATTTCAGGCCAAGGGGAGCGATGGCATTTTAAAAATGACCGTGAAAAAGGCTGATATTTTTGTTGAAGATGTGCCCCATTCAAATCGTCTGTTGTCTTTTATCCCATTTGCCGATCAACATGACCATACATTTGAGGTGATTTTGGATATTGAAAGCCTGTATAATTCAGGCTTACCGGACCGTAAAACGACAACACGGTTCGTGCGTAAAATCAAATTGCCCCCTCATGTGACAATGGCTTATCGCGAAGCCTCATTACAACGCGCGATGGAGGAAATGTTGGTTGATATTGATGAGGCAATCGGTATCGCATTATCCAGTGAATTTACGCTTGTTGATGATAAAAATATTCCACAAAAATCATTGCCGGTGAAAACAGAATTACCCGAAATTGAGACAATTTATTCAGTTAAAGGCGCAGTGACGAACGCCCTTGGTGGCGATGCGCCTAAATGGTTGACCACCCGTGGCGTGAATGAATAGGCTGTTTATGATCGCCAAAAGCGAGGAATGAAAAACACCAACAATGTGAAAAACTCTAATCGGCCAAAGATCATGGCCGATGTCATAATCCATTTTGCGCTATCGGGTAGTGGTGTATAAGTTCCCGTTGGCCCAATGATATCACCTAGTCCTGGACCGACATTCGCTAATGTTGCAATCGCTCCTGATAATGATGTGATCAAATCCAATCCACAGGCCAATAAGGCGATGCTGGTGATAACGAATGCAACAACAAAAATAAAAAAGTAAGCCATGACTGAGGCCGCAATTTGAACGCTTAACGGTTGTTTATTATATTGAACGATAAAAACACCATTTGGATGTATGAGTTGTAAGATTTGGTTTTTGGCAACGGCATAAAGAATTTGAAATCTGAATATTTTAATCCCACAAGTTGTTGAGCCTGCGCACCCACCAATACAGCTGATAAATAATAAAAATCCGACGGCAAACCCGCCCCATGTCATATAATTTGTATCTGTATATCCTGTTCCGGTTAATAAGGATACGGTTGTAAATATGGCCTCAATGATGATATTCAGCGAGATGTCGTTGAGCACGAAGACAAGATAACCAATCGCGATAAGACATAAAATGAAAACCGTCTTTAAAAAACCTGCTGCTTGTTGATCTTCGATAAGAGCGCGCCAATTTCCATTGATGCATTTGATGTAAAGTGCAAAGGGCAGGCAACCAAGAATCATAAAAATAATGGCGATAACCTCGGGTCCATAATGAGGATAATTCGAAAAGGAGGCATCTGTTGTTGAAAAACCACCCGTTGCTATCGTTGTCATCGCATGGGCAACAGCGTCAAACTGCGTCATTCCAACAACATTATAACAAATGGTGCATATCGCGGTTAAAGCGATATAGATACAGATAATATAGGTGGATAATTGTGTTGTCCTTGGCAGTGTTTTTTCATTTTCAGATGATTCAAGGCGAAAAAGCTGCATTCCCCCGACCTTTAAAAACGGGAGAACAGATATGGCCATAACGATGATTCCAACGCCGCCTAACCATTGCAATAATGCCCGCCACAGTAAAATACCACCACTCATGGAATCAAGATTGGTTAACACTGTGGCACCCGTTGTTGTAAGGCCAGAGACGGATTCAAAAACTGAATTTGTGAGGTTAATGTCATATATTGAAAATAAAAATGGAAGTGACGAAAAAAAGCAGAGACTTAGCCACGCCAACGCGGTCAAAAGAAAGGCCCCGCGACCAGAGACTTCAATATCATTTTGCTTGTTGGATAATGTTAAAATACCGCCAATAAAACCAGTAATCCCAACAGAAAAGGCAAAAGATCGCCAATTCATGTTCGAGGCATAAATATCGAACATCATAGGGATGCACATAAATGCCGCCAATGTTAGCAAGAAAAGCCCAACGATGTATAAAATCGGTCTTAAAGTCATATAGCTATAGTATAAGGATAAAAAAAGGGGGCAAGTCTTATAAAGCTTTGCCCCCCTTTAAATCGATAAAAATTAATTTTATTTGAAGGTGATAACACCACGACGGTTCGCTGGTTCACGAATTCCATCTTGTGTTTGAACCAACAGGTCATTTTCACCACGACCAGATGTCGTAATCATATTCGATGGTATACCCATTGAAACCAACTTCGCCTTGATGGCATTGGCGCGCATCATCGCAAGGTCCTGATTATAAGCCTGTGAACCGGAGGTATCTGTGTGTCCAACAACATCAATTCCGGCCAATTGGCGAGATTGAATTTCGCTGACAACAGTATTTAAAACGTCCACTCCACCAGAATTCACAGTTGATGAATCAAAGTCAAAGAAGACAAGATAAAGGGCTTCTTGAATATCCAATGGCTCTGCACTGTCAATCATAGTTAGCGGTTGAGGAAATTGTTCCATCATTGGTGCGTCCGCGGGAAGAGCCGCTTCCACTTCTGCCATCGCATTCATGAAATCATTTTTACAGGCAACATTTTGTCCATCACCTTTTGCAATTTCTTCTTGTTCCTCGATCCAGCAATCGTAACGTGCCTGAGCGATCGCGGCCTTGCCTGGCAAGATTTCACGTGCGCCCAAATTAAATGCG
Organism: Alphaproteobacteria bacterium; assembly: GCA_030427215.1. GTDB lineage: Bacteria > Pseudomonadota > Alphaproteobacteria > Micavibrionales > UBA1664 > UBA1664. Next base: position 6,554 of record JAUHXB010000034.1, read on the forward strand.
GAAACAAGACGTCCATAGGCGCCCGATAATTCAAGAATATCACTTGGTGTAAGATCCCAATCATTCACTGGCTCTGGCATCACATTGATGCCTTCCGCGGCGTTTAGGCCTTTACGTGCAAAATGTAGAGCGTCCGCATAATCATTTTCTTGATCAAGTTCGTATGATGAAAACGCACGATATTCGGATGTCAGTTGCTGTGTGAATGGTGACCCGCTCGCACTGGCCATTTGAAGTTTTTCAACCTCGTTATTACCTTCGAATGACGAACATGCAGCCAAACTTGCAACAAGCGCGATCGATAAAATGGATTGTTTCAGACGCATATAACTTCTCCTCAATAAAATTATTCCTATTAGTTATGGTTTTAAAGATGCAAAACCGTCTTGTAAAGCATTGAATTGTCTAATATGAAGTATTTTATGAAAGCAGAAACCGAAAATACCGTTAAAGAGATCGAGCAATCGTTAATTTTGCTGAGGAGGCATCTTTGACTGGGATGTTGCAAAAGAACGATTAAACGAACTCAATGCCCTGACCGAAGACCCAGACCTTTGGAACGATTCTGATAAGGCGCAGAAATTGATGCAGGAAAGAACGGGCCTGCAAAATCAGATTGAGTCCATGACACTTATAGAAACAGAATTAAATGATCAGATTGATCTGATCGCGATGGCAGATGCTGAGGGTGAAGAAGACCTTATCATTGAAGCCGAACAAAATTTACAAAAATTAAAAATTAAAACAGACCGTATGCAACTGGAAAGCCTTCTATCCGGTGAGGCTGATAAAAATGATGCCTATTTAGAAGTGAATTCCGGAGCCGGAGGAACAGAAGCCTGCGACTGGGCGCAAATGTTATTACGCATGTATACGCGTTGGGCCGATTCTAAGGGGTATAAAATTGATTTGTTGGATCAAACGGATGGAGAAGAGGCAGGAATTAAATCAGCCATTATTCAGGTGAAAGGTATAAATGCCTATGGTTGGCTGAAGGGGGATAATGGTGTGCATCGCCTTGTACGTATTTCACCCTTTGATTCGAATTCTAGAAGACATACCAGCTTCGCATCGGTGGCGGTATCCCCTGTTATAGACGACACGATTGATATCGCAATTGATGAAAAAGATATCAAAATGGACACGTATCGGTCACAAGGTGCAGGGGGGCAGCATGTGAATACGACAGATTCCGCCGTTCGACTAACCCATATTCCGACAGGCGTTGTTGTTGCCTGTCAGACACAGCGATCACAACATAAAAATCGCGACACGGCGATGAATATGTTGCGGGCACGATTATATGAAATTGAATTGCAAAAACGCGAAGATGCCAAAACAGAAGCTCATGGTGAGAAAACAGATATTGGATGGGGACATCAAATTCGATCTTATGTGTTGCATCCCTATCAAATGATTAAGGATTTAAGGACAAATGTTGAAACGAATCAATCCGATAAAGTCTTAAATGGGGATATTGATTTATTTTTAGAGGCCACACTTTCCCACAGGTTGATGAAAGATGACGAAGAATAACCTTGCGCTTTTGATGCTTTTTTTTATAAATAGGGCCATGCGTTTTATTTTTGCACTGCTTGTTATTTATGTCGCCCTTATTTTTTATGGTGGTTTTGCAATTGCGATGGAGCCATCTGTCCCCCAATCAATTGTCCCGCTAAAGGCCAAACCAATTGATGAAATCCAAAATGATGCAAAATCAGAAGATGCAAAAATAGAATCAAATAACCCCTTCGCAGTCTCACAAGGTGAATGGCGTATTGAAAATGTAAAACGAGATAATGGTTTTCCAACAGATACATGTGTGATGGAAACAACATATGATAACGGTTTGGTGATCAGCTTTAAGGGTAAATCAGGTCGATTAACCGCATTGCGTGTCCGTCATACGGATACCCAAAAAGCCCATGCCATTAAAGGTTTTATTGGTTTAGGATTCGATAAAACATCCTTTGGTTTACAATCCAGATCAATAAACGGACAAATTGATGCCAGTTTAATAACTGTTTCCAATGTTCACGAACGTCTTTTAACCGAAGGGTATTATCGCTTAAGGATTGGGATGGAAGATTATTACTTTTCAACTTCGGGTTTTGAAAAAGGGTACCGCGACCTTTTAACGTGTCAGGGTAAAAGCTACGATAGCCTTAAAACATTGAAACTTGTTCAAGAACCGTCTTTTAAACCGAATAGGCCAAGTGATCAAGCAATGCCATCAACACCTATTGGTCCTGTGAAATCACTGCCCATTATGGACACCACAGGTGAGGTTGAACTTGTGCAATCATCTGAAGAGGGCAAAGATGTTCCTTTAGCGCTGGCTTTGCCAATGATTGTTCCATCTGATTATACATTTACATTGGATGACGGCGTTGATCCGGTTCAAACAATCAGTTGGACCAAGCAAGGGTTTTGGCCTGAAACTTTACAGTCGGCGATCAAACCGTTAGGCCATAAGGTTTTTGTGAAAGACACGCATATTCGCATCGCGCCACATGATGAAAAACGCGATACAGGATTACAGGTTGTTCAAGAGGAAGGGCAGTTGTACGAAAAAACGGCTGAAACAAATGAATTATCTGAACGTGATAGTTTCACCTGGACGGCGCGAGAAGGTGAAAAAATTGCTGATGTCCTTGCCCTATGGGCACAAATCGCAGATGTGAATACTCAAATTGATCTGGAAAATGATCCTGTTTTAACTGAAAATTATCGCTTTGAAGGTGAATTCCAAGACGCAGTTAAAGGCTTGATGGCCTCAACAATCGGTATTCAGGCTGAATTACGTGATGGCGACGAGGCGATGATGTTGTCGAAACCGCAGGAAAAGAAAAATACAACAATCAACCCTATCAACATGGCGCCAAACTCTAAAATATCTGAACCACAAAAATGGCGTGCATTGCAGGGGACAAATCTTAAAACTGTTTTAAATCGATGGTCTGTTAAGGAAGGTATTGAATTTGTCTGGCAAATGGAT
>JAUHXB010000035.1 GCA_030427215.1 Alphaproteobacteria bacterium
CAAAAGTCGACGAAGCCATCCAATATTACAACCAAATTGAAGAATTTCTCAATCAACAAAAATCAGAACGCACATCAATCCAAGAAGGATTCCTACGCCTATCCGAAATACTGCATATTAGTGGCGGGGGTTAGGCTTAAATCGCGTATTTTTTGACGGTCACTGGCTTGACCTGATCTTTTGCACGATCAATCGCATCTTGGACGCCTTGTGATTCATTCACATGAAAGGCTAGTAATTCATCACAAGCATCTATCACCTTCTGGTTTCTTGCGTAATAAGTTTCAGGTGTACAAACAATGTAGTCCATTTCGATAACAGCGTCTGGGTTTCGGCTTTTGACACCATTCAATTGATTGGCGATGCTCAATGCTTGCTGCCTTGAAACTACACCATCATGCGCCCGATTGAAAAAGTGAGCACAAAATATTTCCAAAGAAGTTGGAAGGATTATTTTAATTTGTTCTGCTCTTAAGTCATATTTTGAAGCTTCATCGGTTGCAATGTAATCAACGCCAAGCGCTCCGCCTGTGACAATTCCGCCTCCACAATCCACAATATAATGAACGGCCTCTCTAACGTCCTCTTCAACTTGAAGATTCGTCTTTCGCCAAGATCCTGATATTCCAGTCCATTTCATAGATGTATAAAACGCCATGACATCATTTTTGTCAAATAAAATCATCTTCGCACCTTCATGGCTTCCTGTGATAAATTAAGGTTGTAAAAACATGCAATGACGGTGTTTGATTGTAATGTTATACTTAATCATGGCTAACCTCGATCCGCTTATTCGTTTGAACAAATTCCAATTGGAAGAAAAACAACGTGTATTATCAAAGCTGTACGCGGACGTACAGGCGTTAGAAATTCAAAAATCCGCCATTATGGACAGCGTTGAGAGCGAGAAAGAAGCCGTCAATGCCGACACCCAAAACATCACGATGATGCAGGGGTTCATGGCCTATCTACAACGAACAAAAACTGAAATTGGATTAATTAATGACCAAATAAGCACATTAGAAATTAAAATCACACGTGCGGTTGATGAAATGCGCGAAGCCTTTGGTGAATTGAAGAAAATCGAAATCACACGCGACAGGCGTTTAAAGGACATCGCCAAAGAAAACGCCAAACGCGAAGATGCGTTATTTTCAGAAATTGCATTGGAAATATATCGCCGTTCATAATTGGCAATCATTATTATCTTGACTTTTAAACCCCTGTTATGCGACATTACTGCCATGAAATATGTATTTAACATTGTGACGAATGTTTTTGATGACCTTCGTCTTGAATATTTAAGCTTTCGACAGGATCAATACGATTACCACATTGATGATGAATATTATGATTATCAAGACTCCATCAATGAAATCTTAAAACGTATTGAAAATAGAAATGCGCCATCTTTGTCCTCTTAAGGATATTAGCAAAACAGCGCACTTGATCTGTTTTTAAAAACGCTTACACTCTTTTTCATGAAAATATTTATCTTTTTATGCACCATGATGATGGTGACACAATCTCAGGCTGGTGATCAGGCATCTTATGATCGTTGGGTTACTCAATTTAAACAAAAAGCGATGGCGCAGGGTGTTTCACAAGCAACATTAAATGATGCCTTTAGTGGATCACGGTTTTTACCGCGCGTGATTGAATTGGATCAAAAACAACCAGAAGGCAAGCTGACTTTCGCTCAATATAAAGAGCGCATCGTGTCCGCTCAACGGATCAATCAGGGTCGTCATGAACTTCGCAAACATCGCGCCTTGTTAGATGAAATTGGTAAGGCCTATGGCGTTCAACCCCAATATATCGTTGCCCTGTGGGGTATTGAAACAAATTTCGGCGGAAATACTGGTGGATTTGATGTCATCGATTCCCTTGCAACGTTGGCTTATGAGGGTCGTCGCGCCGAATTTTTTGGTCAGGAACTAATGAAGGCCGTTAAGATTATTGATGCGGGTCATATCAGTGCCGATGCGATGAAGGGATCATGGGCGGGAGCGATGGGTCAAACGCAATTTATGCCGTCATCTTTTTTAGCCTATGCACAAGATTACAATAAGGATGGTAAAAAGGATATTTGGAATAGCAAGCCTGATGCCTTTGCCTCTGCGGCTAATTACCTTGCGCGATCTGGTTGGAAAGGCGATGAGCGATGGGGACGTCTGGTCTCTGCCCCCTCCTCCATTCCTGAAAGCGAAATGACACGCAAAAATAAAAAGCCATTACAAACATGGGCACGTATGGGTGTGACATTACCCAATGGGCAACCTATTCCTCTAGCTGATTTAAATGCAGGCATGGTTGCACCAGATGGTCTCGATGGGCCAAAATATTTGACCTATGGCAATTATGATGTCATCATGAAGTGGAACAGATCAACATACTTTGCCACATCAGTGGGCCTTTTGGCGGATGCTATCGCCGCAGGGCAATAATATAAGAATTAAAACAAATGAAAAAAATTTTTACTTTATTTGCAGTTTTATGCTTTCTTTCCGCCTGCTCAGAAATTGAATTAGGATCCCACATCGTGAAACAGGTTCCTAAAATTTCAGGGCAAAAAGAGAATGTTGGATATTTTAAGGTCGGAAGCCCCTATAGAATTAAGGGACGAATTTACCGCCCGAAAGAGAAATATCAATATAGTGAAACTGGCGTGGCCTCATGGTACGGACCTGGATTTCATGGAAAAATGACCGCCAATGGTGAAATATTTAATAAATATGAGCTGACGGCTGCACACCGAACTTTACAAATGCCTTCGATGGTTCGTGTCACTAATTTAGAAAACGGTAGATCTATTATTGTCCGTGTAAATGACCGAGGGCCGTTCGCCCATGATCGTGTCATTGACCTATCTGAAAAAGCCGCAGAGATTATTGGCATGAAACACCAAGGAACGGCGCGTGTTCGTGTGGATGTTTTAGAAAAAGAAAGCCGCCAAGTTGCAAGCGCCGCAAAAGATGGACGCAGCACGCGCGGAACCGAAATCGCATTGAACAGAGGCCAATCAATCAGTGATGATATGCCTCTCATTATCGCAAAGCCTGTTTCAAAACCTGGCTCACACATTATTCAACCTACAATCATTGCCAATCGTAATATCCCGGAACGCAAAATGTTTAACGATATTTTGATTAAACAGGCCATGGCAGAACCATCGCGTAAACCTATTACAACCAGACCAATTATTCCAAACCAAGACATATTTGTTCAAACTGGTGCATTTACAAATGAAGACAATGCCATGACGATGAAAATGGCGTTATATAATGTGACAGAAAATGTGAATATTTATCGTAGTGTTGAAAATGCAGTCCCTGTTTACCGTGTGAAAATTGGCCCTATAGTCTCCGTTTCGAAGGCCGAAGAAATTTCAAGCCTACTTACAAAACAAGGCAGATCGTCACAAATTATAGTTTCAAAAAGATAATTGAGTCCAAACAGAGAACAAACCTCTTTTCCTGCGCTATGGTAAAAAACGGAAAAATACGAATCAAAATAATCGTTTAACACCTATAAAAATGGCACGGTTTCATTTTTGTTTTGTGATTCGATTCGCATATGATTCTATAATGATATGGGTTATGGAGTTATATCATTATCAAAAAGGATGCGGCAGGGATTAACGTTGTCACTCTCTCTGCTACTGGTTTATTTTTTGTTTCATTTGTTTTTTAGTGAACGATCCATTCCAGCAATGACAACCCTCTTAAAAGATCAAAAACAATTAGAAACGCATCTTGAGAAAGCGCAGATCAAACGTGATGAACTTATTAAAACAGCGACTGGCTTACGCCCTGAAACGCTTGATATTGATTTGATTGAGGAATACACCATACAAATGTTAGGGCATCACAAACAGTCATCTATAATGATTATGGATGACACTTAAACCTCTCACAAATTATAATTTGTTAAGAAAGGTTAATTTTTGCTATACTACCTTTAACGAACATATAAGAATAATAAAAAAAGGGGTAAATTCTATGCGCATATTATTAATCGAAGACGACAGTTCCATGGCCAGAAGCATCGAAATGATGCTGAAAAGCGACGGTCATGTCGTTGATGTTGCCGATATGGGCGAAGATGGTCTAGACATGGGTAAGGTGTATGAATATGACATGATTATCCTTGATTTAATGCTCCCTGACATGGATGGATATGATGTTTTAAAAGAGCTTCGTAATTCAAAAGTTGAGACCCCTATTCTTATTCTTTCTGGCCTAACCGAATTGGATAACAAAATTAAGGGCCTTGGGTTTGGTGCAGATGACTATCTTACCAAGCCATTTGATAAACGTGAATTGCAGGCCCGTATTCAGGCGATTATCCGTCGTTCACAAGGACACGCGCAAAACGTGATTAATATGGGTCGCCTTGATATTAATTTGGACAGTCGTACCGTCGAAATGGATGGCAAAATGGTTCACCTGACAGGGAAAGAATACGGAATCATTGAATTATTGGCATTGCGTAAGGGAATGACATTGACGAAAGAAGCATTCTTAAATCACCTTTATAACGGTATGGATGAACCAGAAATCAAAATTATTGATGTGTTTATTTGCAAGCTTCGTAAAAAGTTAGAAGATGCGTCAAACGGGCTTAACTATATTGAAACCGTTTGGGGGCGTGGATATGTCCTGCGGAATCCAGAAGACGAAGGCACCCAAGCCGCGAGCGCTTAAAAGCAGCTTAAGTTAAAATGTATTGTAATTAGCCCAGCTGAAAGATTGGCCTAAATGGTTCGGGGATTTGCTGACCTGCTGTCTCCACTAAACGAACAATTTTTTCTTTTGTTTCTCTAGTTGTATTAGTGTCCCTTGAGTATGCCAGAAACTGAACATTACCGTTCCATCTTCTGAAGTGTACAGCTAAACCATGCCTGTTAACGGCTTCAAAAAATGCAGGCTCTCCATTTCTGTACGTCATTATTCCAAAACAAGTTTCTGAATTAATATTTTCAATGTGAGTTTTATATTCAATGTCGCCTTTTAACATGTTTTTTCCTGCTTTCATTTTTTTTACTAAAAAAGCATAAAAAATATTCCTATGTCAATATATTAATCAAATAATACTGAAACGCTTCGACTATCATGTATCCTTGCCATGGCTTCACCAAGGAATTTGGCGACGCTGACCTGTGTAATATTTTCAGATACTTTTAACGCCTCAGTCGCCTGAATTGTATCGGTTAAAACCATTTGCGTGATTTTTGAACCACCTATACGAGCAACCGCACCACCCGATAACACACCATGACAAGCATAAGCATGGACTTCCGCTGCACCATTCTTAATCAACGCCTCGGCGGCGTTACAGAGCGTTCCGCCACTATCGACCATATCATCAACCATGATACAAATTTTACCGTCAACATCACCAATCACATTCATGACCTCTGAGACCCCTGCTTTTTCGCGGCGTTTATCAATAATTGCCAAATCGGATTCAATTTTCTTTGCGAAATGACGCGCGCGAACAACCCCTCCAACGTCAGGGGATGTAATACAAACATCGCCCTTCTTTGCCAGTTTTTGAAGGTTGGGCAGTAATACAGGCGAACAAATCAAATTATCCACTGGGATATTGAAAAACCCTTGGATTTGAGATGCATGGAGTTCCATTGTTAAAACACGGTCCGCACCTGCGGCCTCAATTAAATTGGCGACTAATTTTGCGGATATTGGTGTTCTTGGCCCTGTTTTACGATCTTGTCTTGCATATCCAAAATAAGGGATAACCGCGGTTATTCGTGCCGCCGATGCGCGTTTCAATGCATCAATCGTGACCAGCAGTTCCATCATATGGTCATTCGCGGGATATGATGTTGATTGAACAACAAACACGTCCTCACCACGGATATTTTCATGAATTTCAGCAAAAACCTCCATATCCGAAAACCGACGAATTGAGGCCTTAGTCAACGGTATCTTCAAATATTTCGAGATATCTTTTGCAAGGGCAAGGTTCGAATTACAGGCAATGATTTTCATGGATAATTCCGCAATCTTTATTTTTTCTTTTTTTGTGACATCCCACTGGTAAAAAATCAACTGCAAAATGAAATATCTTGTGTCAACGCGTTCGATTGCTTATAAACCCATAATTATGACGCAAGAATTAAAAAATTTAATAGACCCCGACGGACGATTTTACGATGTTATCGCACCCGTCATTGATGACTTGGGCTATCGCCTTATCCGTGTGGCCTTTGCCGGAACAGACCCAAAGCGCGGGGCCATCCTCAATATCGCAATTGAACCAAAAGACGGATCGAAACTAAAAGTCGATGATTGCAAAATTGTGTCACAAGATTTGTCTGCCGTTATGGATGTCGCCGACCCTATCCCCGACAATTATGTTTTGGAGGTTGGATCCGCAGGGTTAGACCGCCCCTTAACCGATAAGCGGGATTTTGAACGATTTCAAGGGTATGAAGGCAAATTTGAATGCAAACGCCCAGATGACAACGGACAACGCAAATTCCGTGGATTTATTCAGGATGTGAATAACTCAGGGTTTGTTATCAAAACAACAGACCGCGGCGATTTACAATTGGATTGGTCCAATCTCTCCATGGCGCGTTTAGTCGCGAGCGATCAGCTACTAAAAGACTTGCAAGATGGCAAGGTTTAGTTGTAAACATAATTCATGACATGCGAAAATGGTGAAGATGACGTATTCTTTGAGTTAATGGCAATGGCTCGTTCTGTATTTAGCAGGCCTGAACTACCTAATGATCCCCAAGATTATGCAATGTACTGCGTATTTAGAGAACGACCAGAATTTAAAGGAAAAAATCTATTACAAGCCGTCAATTCAATTAGGGGTATCTATGAAAGCGTTCATCATATTTTATGCGCTGACTTAGAGGCAGAGCTTGCGGCAGTCAACCAAGCACAAGAACTTCAAAGAAGAATAAGAAGACCATAAAAATATCTTGCATTCGTTACGATAACTTCTTATAACTACATCATATCTTAAATATGAATTATTTAGGGTGGGCAGACATAAATTCTGACCCGCCTTTTTTGTTATCTTAAATAAGGAGATTAAAAATGGAATTATTACATGTTGCTGAGGGTGTTGCCCGCGAAAAACAAATCGACAAAGAAATCGTTATTGAGGCGTTGGAAGAGGCCATTCAAAAAGCCGCACGCTCAAAATACGGATATGATCAAGACATCCGCGCAAAAATTGACCGTCAACATGGAAAGGTTGACCTGAAACGTGTTCAAACCGTTGTTGAAGAATTACCAGATGTTGTTGACGCCGAAGGTGAAGACACAGGCGAAGAAACAATCGGCTTGATCACTTTGGCACAGGCCAAACGCATTAAACCTGATGCCGCGATTGGTGATGAATTGATTGATGACCTGCCTCCATTTGATTTTGGTCGTATTGCCGCCCAAACCGCAAAACAAGTGATCATTCAAAAGGTCCGCGGTGCGGAACGCGACCGCCAATTCGAAGATTATAAAGACCGTGTTGGTGAAATCATTAACGGTGTTGTAAAAAGAACAGATTACGGGAATGTCACAATCGACCTTGGGAATGCCGAAGGATACATGCGCCGTGATGAAACAATTCAACGTGAAAATTTCAAAATTGGTGACCGCGTCCGTGGCTATATCTATGACGTACGTCAAGAACAACGTGGTCCACAAATTTTTATTTCCCGCTCTCACCCTGGTTTCTTGGCTGGATTATTTACCCAAGAAGTGCCTGAAATTTACGAAGGTGTGATTGAAATTAAGGCTGTTGCCCGTGACCCTGGTTCCCGTGCGAAATTTGCGGTGATGTCAAATGATCCTGGTCTTGACCCTGTTGGGGCCTGTGTTGGGATGCGCGGAAGCCGTGTTCAGGTTGTAGTAAATGAATTACAAGGCGAAAAAATTGATATTGTTCCGTGGTCACCTGACTTTGCGACATTCATCGTGAACGCCCTATCCCCCGCCGAGGTTTCAAAAGTTGTCTTGGACGAAGAAAACAACCGTATCGAAGTGTGTGTCCCTGATGAGCAATTATCATTGGCAATTGGGCGCCGTGGTCAAAATGTCCGCCTAGCATCCATCCTAACGCAATTGGATATTGATGTGTTGAACGAGGCCGAAGAAGCCGAACGCCGCGCAGAAGAAACGCGCGTCAGGTCCGCCCTGTTCATGGAAGCGTTAGACGTGGATGATATGATTGCTAACCTTCTTTGCGCGGAAGGGTTTCGCACTGTCGAAGAACTGGCGGAATGTCCCGTGGATGAACTGGCCGCGATTGACGGTTTTGACGAAGGTGTTGCCGAGGAATTAACAAACCGTGCAAAAACATACCTTGAAGCCAAGGCCGCCGAATTTGATAAGCAGAAAAAAGATTTGGGTATTAACGATGACATCATGGATGTTAAAGGCGTATCCCCTGCTATGGCCCTAACATTGGCGGAAAAAGGCGTTAAATCACGTGATGATTTGGCTGATCTTGCCGGTGATGAATTGGTTGAAATGCTGGGCGAAGATTCAATGACCGTTAAAGATGCAAATGCGTTGATCATGAAAGCGCGGGAACATTGGTTCGCCGAAGAAGATAAAGCCTCAGAAAGCGAAGAAGCCGCGGCGTAATTTAAAATAACCTCAATTAAGTCTATTTAAACTTAAATAGACTTAATTTATTTTTATAATATATTGATTATATTCAATATTTTTTTAATTTAAGTCGTTTAAGTCGCCGTTTTAAAACTATTGTTTTAAGTCGCTGTCACAGCACCATTTAGTATAAATCATAGGATAATTATCCTATATTGTCAATGATTTTAAAAAAATATATTGAAATATTTGTTATTTTTATGTATATATAAACCATGGATACTTTTACAAAAAAACGTTTAGAAAATTTTACTCAAAAAATATCGGAATTACCGCAAAGTATTAACACACATATGACGGTGATGCCCGCCCCGAGCGAACCTGTAATAAACCTGTCTAAAGAATTTTATAGATATGCAGTTGAGGCGATCAATAATATGCAGTCTGGTCCAAACCAAAACATTGACGAACTTGTAACAATAACAGAAGACATTGACGGACAAATAAAAAAATACATTAAAGAAAATGTCCTAGTATCTGATGAAGATGATTCAGGCATGCTCCATAGCGATTTAAGCGAAGTGGATGACTTGCCACTCAATATGATTGGTGAAAACAACGAGCCAAATCCAGAAGATTTCTTGGATAGCCACGTCCCTGAACGCGGGTCTTTTATGTCGGCTATCGCAAAACTAAAAATATAATATAACTCTGAGAAAACACGCCTAAAACCATAATCACAAAAAATACTTGGCTTACCCCCATGCTATGCGT
>JAUHXB010000274.1 GCA_030427215.1 Alphaproteobacteria bacterium
ATTTGTATCAGTCTTGGGCCTCAAGCCTTGTCCGCGCGCTGGCCTATGCTGAGGCTCAAATTGATTTTGCCGATGAGGATTTACCAGAAGATGAAGTGAAATCACATGTGATACCCGTTTTAAATACTGTTTCACGTGAAATAGTGGATCATTTGAATGATGGGAATAAGGGCGAAATCCTCCGTGAAGGTTTAAAAATTGCCATTATTGGTGCGCCGAATGCAGGGAAATCGTCGCTTATTAATACACTTGCCAAACGTGATGTTGCTATTGTGTCCGACACGGCAGGGACAACGCGCGATGTCTTGGAGGTTCATTTAAATATCAATGGCGTTCCGGTTATTTTTTATGACACGGCGGGGTTGCGCGGCGAAACACAAGACAACATTGAACAAATCGGGATTAATCGCGCCAAAGAAAAGGCATCCGAAGCCGATTTTAAAATTTTGCTCTTTGACGCTATGATAGAAATGGATAAAGAAACACTATCATTCAAGGATGATAAATCCGTTATCGTGATAAATAAAATTGATTTGCACAAAATTGATTTTGAACAAGAGGTCCTATCGATTTCCACCAAAACAGGCGAAGGTCTCAATGATTTGATCGCTTATGTTTCACGTGAAACGGAGGCGTTAATAAATGATATTGGATCTAGCCCTATTCTCACCCGTTCTCGCCACCGCGAAGCTTTAGAGGATTCTTTGTCTCATATTAACCGTGCGGAAAAAGGGTTTTCACCCGATATGATTGCCGAAGACATCCGTCTTGCCGTTCGCGCCATCGGACGGATTACAGGGAAAACCGATGTCGAAGACCTCCTCGACATTATCTTCCGTGATTTTTGTATTGGGAAGTGAGTTCAGAACACACTTGGTAATAAGCCGCCAGCAATAAAAGCGGCATACCCAAATTGAACATGGCCATCTAAACCCTTTCTTCTGGCTGGTTTATCCATTACGTAGGTTGATGCCGCATGAACCACTAAAGGTATAAAAGCAACAGCTAAGTTAAAGTTTTCTTTTAATACGCCTGCAGCTATTCCTGTGATTGCGCCTGATATTATAAATGGTAAAGGAGTATCTATATTCATAATTTTAATATATAGACGTAATTATTTTTTGTCAATTATTATTTTCTGGAAAGATGCAAGTCTTTTCTGCTATAACCCCCACCATGGAACAAAAATTCGACGTCATTGTTATTGGTGGTGGACATGCGGGGTGCGAGGCGGCGCACGCATCCGCGCGGATGGGCGCAAAAACGGCGCTGGTCACGCATTCGCGTGATACAATCGGAGTGATGTCATGCAACCCCGCCATTGGTGGCCTTGGTAAAGGACATTTGGTGCGAGAGATTGATGCGTTGGACGGTCTTATGGGGCGTGTGACGGATCAGGCAGGGATTCAATTTCGGATGTTGAACGCATCCAAGGGCGCGGCAGTGCGTGGCCCAAGGACACAGGCCGACCGTAAATTATACCGTGAAGCGATGCAAAAAGAGATTTTCAATACACCGAACCTGACTGTGTTTGAAGGTGGTGTTGATGATTTAATAATTGATGACGATATATGTAAGGGCATCATCCTATCTGACAATACTCAAATTCATGCCCCTGCCGTGATTATCACATCTGGTACATTTTTGCGTGGGATTATCCATCGTGGAACGGATCGGATTCCCGCGGGGCGTGTGGGTGAAAAACCCGCAATGAAATTGGGCGAGACATTGGAAAGATTAAACCTTCCGTTGGGACGTTTGAAAACGGGGACCCCCGCGCGATTGGATGGTAAAACGATCAATTGGGATATTTTGGATGCC
>JAUHXB010000275.1 GCA_030427215.1 Alphaproteobacteria bacterium
ACCGCGCCGAATGGGATTTTAAGCAAGGCTTGCCAAACCTGTATCTGCATATTCGTGCCATAAAGATCGAGTTTTAATTGTTTACTGTCACCACGCCAAATATGATCAATGGCACTAATTTCATGACTGACATCCCCTTCAACAAAATCAGCAAGAGGCCAATAGTCATACATCCTTTTCATAGAGACATCTCGGCTTTCATCCACCTGAAATCCCAACCAACAAATGCCTTTGTCGGTTTTGGCGACCATTAATTCCCCCATAAATGTATCGGCAAATCCATAAGTGATAGTGATGTTTTGTCCGCGGTCTTTGATTGACCCTGGACTCATGCCCTCAATTGATAAAAACAAATCATGCAAACGCCCTTGTCCGCTTAAACCCGCCGCGTAAGCCGCGTCCAACGTAGAATATCCATCCAATAATAAATCGCGCGCGCGTTTATAATGCATATATTGTGTGAATTGTTTGGGCGACACCCCCACATGCGATTTGAATAGTTTTTGAAAATGCGCGGGGTCATAATCATACCGTGCGGCAATGTCATTCAATGATGGCGCGTTATCTTGGGTGACCAACCAGTCAATGGCCTTGGCGATGGTTTGAATTTGGGATGTCATAGATCAACACTAATCACTAACGATTATTCTTCAATCCGTTTTTTGTGATTTAAATCAATGCTTCCAATTTTTCAAAAGCCTCACCCAAAATATCCTCATCAACACCACGCAGGATGATTGTCACCTCTGGCTTACCGTCTTTATATCGAGGGTAAGATCCAACATCCAACCCGTCAAATTCATCTTCAAGGGATTGTAGAATACTTGCGACTTCGCTTTCGGGTTTGTTGATAATCAATTGTTTTGATTTGATAATATCCCCACCATCCAATGTTGGAATAACATTCAATAACATCCCTTCCATAATTTTGGGAACGCCCGCCATTACATGCACATTGTCAATTTTAAAACCTGGGGCGCGTGATACGGGGTTATCAATTAATGTTGAACCATGTGGGACATAGGTCATTTTTATGCGCCCGTCATTCATATGCTCCGCCCCGCCATAATGATCAATCAAAACGCTCAGGGCATCGGGATGTTGATACAGATCTGTTCCAAACGCCTTTGCCACGGCCTCCGCGGTTTTATCATCGTGGGTTGGGCCGATTCCGCCGGTTGTAAAAACATAATCAAAATTACTCGAAAAATATTTCACGTTTTCAATAATTGTTTCGATGATATCGGGGATCACACGCACTTCGGTTAATTGCACACCAATTTCACCCAAACGAAGGGCGATTGTTTTTGTGTTCGTGTCTTGTGTTCGGCCCGATAAAATTTCATTTCCGATAATAATCAGACCAGCCGTTTTTGTATTTTGATTCATAAGACGGATTAAAACACGAAGGCTGGCTTATGTCACGACAGTTAATCTTAAAAAATACGTTAATAAAATATTTAATTTTATCTGTCATTCTATATGAATATGAGAAGGTGCTACTTAGGGTGGTGATTTTCTATGTGAATAAAATTAAGGGGTTTATATTATGCGCAACAGATTTCTATCATTTTTTACAGTAGCGATTATTTCACTATGTTTTTCAACGTCTATTGTAGTGGCGGAAAGTATTTATATACCGCCTGAAGAACCAAAACAAGATGAAGCAGAACGCTTTTATAAAAGATGTAACTATCAAGTGCCTAGTTGTTCAGAAGGGTCACATATTAGTGTCAGCGGAAAAGATAAGAGAGGGTGCTACATAATAGAGTGCAAAGCGAATGAGGGCAGAG
>JAUHXB010000036.1 GCA_030427215.1 Alphaproteobacteria bacterium
AAAAAACCATTAGGGACAAGATAGCTCCGAATCTGTGGAAGAATCACTTTATACGGATTAAGGCCATCCTCACCACCATCCAAGGCGCCCATCGGATCGTAAGATTTCGCCTCTTTTTCCAAAGTGGGAATCACATTTGTTTCAATATAAGGCGGATTGGAAATGATAATATCAAATTGTCCTTCCACGTTATCAAACCAATTGGATTTCATAAATTCTATGCGGTCACATAGGTTTAATTTATCCGTATTTTTTTTTGCCACGCTAAGGGCATTATCGGAAATATCCGTTGCGACCGCTCGTGCATTCGGAAGTTCTGCCAATAATGTTAAGACCAAACAGCCTGAGCCCGTTCCCAAATCCAAAATTGTATAGCCTTTACTCGAATCACATTGCTTTAAAACCTCTTCAATTAAAATTTCTGAATCTGGTCTGGGGTCTAAAACATCCTCATTCACAATAAAATCACGTCCATAGAATTCTTTCTTTCCAATGATTTTGGAAATGGGCCGTCCGTTCAGGCGTTGAGATATCATATTGTCCAATGTCTCTTTATGGTCTTCATTCCACTCGATATAACTCATTGTGATCAGGTCCGCATCACTCAACCCTGTCACATGCCTCATCAGCATGCGCGCCTCAAGCGCGGAGTTTAGTTTTTTACCAATAAATTTTAATGTGGCGTGATCTGGTAAATTCATATTCGCTATTCTTTCATTTGACTGTTTCGAAAGTATATTCAAAAATAAAACCATGACAAACAAACTTGACCCACGCCTTGAAAAAATAAAATCTGAATTGGCATCTTTAAAAAAAGAAGACAAAGACAAAACGGATAAACAAACCATTAAAGATAATGATCAGGAATCAATGTCGGTTGGATTACGTGCTGGTGCTGAACTCATCACCTCCATCGCCGCTGGTGGGCTTATTGGTTATGGCCTTGACCAATGGTTGGATACAAAGCCAATTTTCTTGATCATCATGCTTCTTCTTGGTATCGCAACAGGGTTTGTCAATGTTTGGCGCACCACGCAAAATATGGGATATCAGGTCGGATATAAAGATATTCAAAAAAGTAACAAAAACATCAAAAAAGATATTGATTAAACAGATTAAACCGTTATTTTAACGATCAATGGCTGATCCTTTAAAGCAATTTGAAATCAAACCCCTTATTCCGTTGGATATTGCGGGTTATGATGTATCATTCACCAATTCCGCAATGTGGATGGCGATTGCCGTTGTCACATCATTGGTATTTTTCCTAATCGCAACACGAAAACCACAAATGGTTCCTGGGCGCGCGCAGGTATTTGCCGAATCAATGTATGAATTTATTGCCGGAATGGTGCGCGACAATATTGGATCAAAAGGCCGCGAATATTTCCCTCTTATCTTCACAATTTTTGTTGTCGTTTTAATGGGGAATATGTTGGGTATGATTCCTTATTCATTCACTTACACGTCTCACATCGCCGTAACCATGGGATTGGCACTGGCTATATTCATCTTTGTAACAATATTAGGATTTGTAAAACACGGCACACATTTTTTCAGCCTGTTTTGCCCTGAAGGTGTTCCATGGGCATTGAAGCCACTGATTATTCCTATCGAAGTATTATCTTATCTTATTCGCCCAGTAACATTGTCTGTGCGTTTGTTTGCCAACATGATGGCGGGACACTTAATGTTAAAAGTGTTTGCAGGATTTAGCGTCGCCATGGGTGTTGGACTGGGTATCGTTCCAATGTTTTTCAATGTTGCATTGATTGGGTTTGAATTTTTGATCGCATTTTTACAAGCATACGTATTTACAATTCTTAGCTGCATTTATTTGAAAGATGCCATTGAATTGCATTAATAAATGTTTAGGATACGAAACATATTTACTAATTAACTTTAACTAACGACTAAAAAAGAAGGACTAAAATAATGGAATTAGAAGCAGCAAAATTAATCGCCGCAGCAATCGCCCTCCTCCCGATGTTTGGGGTTGGTATTGGACTGGGAATGATTTTCTCATCTTACAACGAAGCTGTGGGTCGTAACCCATCATCAGCGGAAGTTTTGGACAAAAAATTCTTCCTGACATTTGCTTTGACAGAGGCCTTGGCGATTTTCGCCCTTGTTGTGTCTTTGATCATCTTGTTCGGTTAAGAAAGATAATTGTAAAATTAAAATGGTAAGAATAACCTTTATCACACTGATATGTTTTATGTTTGCGTTGCCTGTAATGGCAACGTCAAATACCGATCCTGTTGTTGAGGTCGAGGTCTTACCATTTGATCTTACTGGTGCAAATGAGCCCAATACGAACAGCTTGTATGAGGGTGATACCGTTATGCAGGCCGACATTCACAGCAATAAAAAAGATGCCGGCCTTCCCCAGTTCGACACAACGACATTTTCATCACAATTATTCTGGTTGGCGATTACATTTATTGTGATGTATTTCGCATTGGCAAAGGTCATTTTGCCTCGCCTATCAAAAGTGATGGAAGATCGTCAAATGACAATCAAATCTGACTTGGAAAAAGCAGATCAATTATCAAATGATGTTGAAAAAACGCGTCAGGCTTATGAAGATGAACTAGACAAGGCTCAGATAGAAGCCCGAGCGACATTGGCAAAAATCGAAAATGATTTGCGCAACAAGGCTATGGCTGATTCAAATGCATTTAAAGATAAGGCCGATCAACAAATCAATGATTTGGAATCTCGCGCTGAACAGGCTAAGGATAAAATCAAAGATGATTTGACTGATATTGCCGAAAATTTAACCGCGGATGTTGTTGAAAAATTATCTTTCCTTAAAATTAATGAGGTCATGATTGCCGAAACGGTTAAGGGAAAAATTAACGGTAACGCAACCCCTGCACCAAAGAAAAAGGCGGCATAAATCATGGAATTATTTCAAGATGCAAATTTCTGGGTCGCCATTTCATTCGTTATTTTTATGGGTGTTGCCTGGATTTATGGTCGTAAATCCGCAATTGGATCATTAGACAATAAAATCGATTCCATTAAATTAGAATTAGATAAGGCCGAAAGTCTGCGCGTTGAGGCACAAGAATTATTGGCCGAATATCAACGCAAACATAAGGATGCGTTAGGCGAGGCCGAAATCATTATTGCCGAGGCTCGTAAAAATGCCGAAATGGTTCGCGAAAAAGCAGAAGAAGATCTGGCCCGTGCTAATGACCGCCGTCAAAATCAATTGGATGAACGTTTGGCCCGTATCGAAGATAACGCACGTCAGGATATTTCCGATTATTTGGCAAAAATTGTCCTTCAGGCGTCTGAAGATATCCTTACAAAAAATATAGATGCCAAATCTGATAAGGCCATTATTAACAATGTGATGGACAATGTTCCCAAGACATTGAATTAAACCTTATTCTTCAATTGAAAAATCAAAATATCATCAAACATGGCCCTCACCTTCTCTCTTCTCGGCGGTGGGAAGGTATGCGTGTTGGATTATTAGGCGGATCGTTTAACCCCCCGCATGGCGGGCATATGCACATCGCGCAAAATGCACTTCGCCGCCATAAATTAAACGCGGTTTGGTGGATGGTCAGCCCACAAAACCCCTTAAAATCACAGAAAGATAATTTTGATAATCGATATGCCATGACACGCGCCTATGTCGCGCCTCACCCACGTATGATTGCCACGGATATCGAAACAAAGATGGATATTCGATATAGTTATCAAACAATTCAAAAACTAAAAAAACGATTCCCAAAAACACAATTTGTGTGGATTGCAGGGATGGATAATGCCTTGATCTTTCATCGGTGGGATCAATGGAAGGATCTTTTGCGCTCTATGCCCTTTATTTTTTTCAACCGTCCACCGAACATGATGACGATAAATAATAATGTTATTCGCATGTATCGCGGGCGCAAAAACGTCAAATGGTCCGTCCATGGGAAAACAAGGAATATTTCGTCTACTGCACTGCGAAAGAACAAGATTTCACAATTTTTAAAAAGTAAGCTATACTGGAAATAGCTATTCATAAGGAGAAAACTGAAACCATATGGCTAACACACATTCGCCCGACACAATGCGGGATATTATTATAGAGGCGTTGGAAGATAACAAGGCCGAAGACATTGTGACAATTTCCCTAAAAGGCAAATCATCATTAGCGGATTATATGATTATCGCATCTGGGCGGTCATCGCGTCATGTTGTGGGTCTGTCCAATCATATTACCGAGGCCTTGGCCAAAGCCGGTATGAACAAAGCCAAATTTGAGGGAAAAGACAATGGCGATTGGGTTTTGGGCGATAATGGTGACATTATCATTCACCTGTTCCGCCCCGAAGTTCGTGAATTTTATAATATTGAAAAAATCTGGTGCGATCCTGAATTTTTAGAGGAGTACGAGGCCAAGCGCGATTTGGTTGATGCCTAGAGCATGACCATCACAATTTTATGTCCGTCCCCTTTGTTAAAAGACAGTGATATTCAAAATCTGTCGCAAAATTACATTAAGAAAATATCGAACACAGTTAACATACCCGATATTAAAGTGAAAATATCAAATAATGATACCCCTGACCTTGTGAAAAAAAAACAAGCGGATGCCCTCCTCCTTCATATTCAAAAAACTGCTTCGCCTTTTATTATCACAATGGATGAGCGTGGTAAAAATATGGACAGCCCACAATTTGCTCAAAAAATTCAAGATATACAAAATAATGGTATATCCGATTTTATATTTGTTATTGGCGGGGCCTATGGTTTACACCCTGACATTTTAAAACATGCGGATATGTCACTGTCTTTTGGGTCAATGGTCTGGCCTCATCGGTTTGTCGGGGTTATGCTCTTGGAACAATTATACAGGGCACAACAAATTAATGCAGGCCACCCCTATCATAAAGATTAGCTTTTTTATCATTGTCATGATGTTCGCGTCTTCGGCATATTCTAATGACGTTATTGATGATTTAAAAACCCTGCAAAATCGAATTTCACAGTCAAAACAACAAGATCAAGCCCTAGAAGAAGAACAAACTGTTTTAAATGAAGAGTTAAAAGGCATGATGTCTGAATTTGATATGAAACGCCTTCGAACCGCGCAAATTTACCATCATTTACAATCATCTCTCAGGTCTCCTGCCCGATTAGGGTTTTTATCTAACACCCAAAAATACCAAGATTATTATCGTGATATTCAAACACAAACGCATCTGCAAAAAGCGATGGGAATTGAGTTATCAACATTGTCACAACAGATTTTAGCTATTGAAGAAAAACAGGCATCCATCAACGATTATAAGCGCAAACGAGATTTGTTGGCCCTGACAATTACGGGGCATATGAATGATATTCAATCCCTGCAAAATCAACGCCGCCCGATTGATGGTTACGAACCCCTAATCCAATCGCTTCAAGATGATTACCAATCCCTGAATGATTTGGTTGCGGAAATTATCCCCGCCCTGAAAGTAATAGACAATGATCAACCTTTTTCAATCACCCTACCCGTTTCAGGGATTGTGACACAGGTAGACAATGGCATTCATATCAAGGCCTCATCAGAATCATTAATTACCGCCCCATCATCAGGCATTGTCGCCTATGCCAACCGTCTGAAAAATTTGGGGAATATTGTAATTATCAATCATGGTAACGGATATATTTCAATTTTGCGTGGAATGAGTGATATTTATATCCGCGCGGGCCTATATGTTCAAAAAAATGAACCGGTTGGCCTGATGAGTAACGAAAAATGGGATAAAGCAATAAACAGCCCTATGCTTTATTACGAGCTGCGCTATAATGATTCAATCATTAACCCTTTGACAAAAATAACAGGTTTATAATTTATGCGATTTTTTCTAACCCTACTTTTTCTTTTCACATTGTCTTTTCCTGTCATTGCAGAGGATGAGCGCACGGCCAACCTGCAAAAGGAAGACCCTTATCATTACCTCAAACTCTTTGGGGATGTCTTTGAACGGGTCAAGGGGCTCTACGTTGATGAATTAACAGACAAAGAAATTATTGAACATGCCATCACGGGGATGTTGGCAGGGTTGGACCCGCATTCATCTTACCTGAATGACGATGGTTATGATGATATGAAGGTTCAAACACGCGGATCTTTTGGCGGTTTGGGTATTGAGGTCACAATGGATAACGGCCTTGTAAAGGTTGTATCCCCCATTGATGACACACCTGCGTTTAAGGCCGGCGTTGAGGCCGGTGATTTGGTCACACATTTGGATGGGGAGCCTGTCATTGGATTATCCTTATCCGAAGCTGTCGATAAAATGCGCGGTAGGGTTGGAACAACAATTGAATTAACCGTTCGCCGTGAAGATGAACCAGAAGCGATCAAAATTCAAATTAAGCGTGATATTATTAAAATCAAGTCCGTTCGCCATCGTGTCGAAGGCGATATTGGATATCTGCGTATTACAACGTTTAACCAACAAACCAGCCCAGGTGTTAAAAAAGCCATCAAAGAGATTAAAAAAGATATTGGTGATGATTTGTTAGGCTATGTCATTGACCTACGGAATAATCCGGGCGGGCTTTTGACTGAGGCCATTAATGTCTCTGACTTTTTCCTTGAACGCGGTGAGATTGTGTCCACACGCGGACGTCAGGAAGAAGAAACAAAACGCGATATGGCCGCCAGTGGCGATTTGGCCGAAGGCCTTCCCCTTGTTGTTTTGATTAACGGTGGATCAGCCTCAGCTTCAGAAATTGTTGCGGGTGCTCTGCAAGACCATCGCCGTGCGGTTGTCATGGGTGAACCATCATTTGGGAAAGGGTCCGTTCAAACGGTGATCCCTCTGCCTGAAAATGCGGCGATGCGTTTAACGACTGCGCGTTACTACACACCCTCTGGTAGGTCCATTCAGGCAAAAGGGATTGTCCCAGACATTGTTGTTGAATTGGCAAAAGTTGAAGCCCTTGATAATAGTGAGAGAACAAAAGAGTCCGACCTTCGTGGGGCGTTGGATAAAACCGATGATGAGGAAGAATACATTAAAGACGGCCATGCGGATTTAAGTGATGAAGCAAAAGAAGATTACCAATTGCTCCGCGCGATTGACTTGCTTCGTGGTGTTGCGCTCTATAACAATCAAAATGAGCCAATGTTCATAACAGACGAGGATTTAGATAAAGACGATAAAAATGGTGATGAATAATCTTAATATTGATTTTATTCGACGCCTTGCCATTGGGGCAGGTTTCAGCCTGATTTTTATTTTTTTGATACAGGCTTTGACGCATAATGGGGGCCCCGCCATTGATACTCGTTTGCTGGATCAGGAAACCATTGCCATGCCTGAACCAGTGGTGGATGAAGACGACATTCCTGATGATGTAGAAACCGTCAAAGAAGATTCGAAAAATATTGCGCTCTATGATTTTTTTGCAAAACATAAACGCTCTACCCCCGCCATATCTCCGCAAGATATCCTTTTGAGTATCATTATAAATGATGTGGGGCAAAGCCGTAAAATTGTCGAAATGGTTTCCGAAAATCTTCCAAAAAATGTGACTATCGGGCTATCATCTCACACACGCAATCATGATCAGGTTGCAAAGGCCTTACAAGACCACGGTCATGAGGTTTGGCTGAAACTTTCCACTCTGACCTCTGATTTAAACACAAACCGTGGTCCCAATGCATTGGACCCAACGAATAATTTAGAATGGAATCTCAACGCTCTTTCCAAGCAAACAGATCAAAAAGATTTTATAACCGGCCTTATTTTTTCTCCTGACACGTTGATCAGGCGTTCCAATCGTTTGTGGGAAAGATTGGTCAATGATATTTTTGCAAACGGTTATGGGCTATTGGATCATAACTCTCGAACCGCCAAATCTGATCTTTTTTTCTATGATGGCAATCCCGCGCCCTATATTAACGGTGATGTTTTTATTGCAGATCATTTAAATATTCAGGATATCGAATCCATATTGGATGACGCCGCCCGAAAATTAAGAGATGGCAACGATATGATTATTTCAGTGCAAACAAAAACACCGGTGGTTATTGACATTATGAAGCAATGGTTGGATTCTATTGCCAATGAACAAAATATTCGCCTTGTGCCATTATCGGCACAGGCAAAATTATAAAGATTAAGAGTTTAAAAAATGAGTACCGATTATACAAACCTGCCATACCGATCATGCGTTGGGATTTTCCTGATTAATGATGAAGGCAAAATATTTGTTGGGGAACGTCTTGATAATCCCGGCTCTTGGCAAATGCCTCAAGGTGGCGTCAATGAAGGCGAATCGATTGAGGATGCGGCCTTCCGCGAAATGCGTGAAGAGGTCGGGACGAACAAGGCCGAATTAATTGCCGTGTCTGATCAGGTCTATACTTATGACCTGCCCCATCATTTGCTGGGGAAATTATGGCAGGGAAAATATAAGGGCCAAGAACAAAGATGGGTTGCGCTTCGCTTTAAAGGCGAAGAACGTGAAATAACGCTTTATGATGGTGTACACCCTGAATTCATGAATTATCGGTGGGCCGCGCCCGAAGATGTGTGCGACGACATCGTCCCGTTCAAGGAAGAAACCTACCGCAAAGTTTTGGAAGAATTTAAGGATTTGGTGGGTTAACCAACTTTTAGACCAGCCTGTCTTTTTATTCCTGCACCAATTAAACTATTTTCTCTAGCATGTGCTTCATAAGCAGATAACGTTTTTGCATTTGCAACCACCCCTATATAATGGCCTGCCGCACTGTGTTCGGCTTGGCTTGATACAATCAATTTCATTTGCTCATGAAATCTAAGGTGAAGAGTATTGATTTCATCATGGGCAAAATCGTTATATGTAATAACAAATTTTGCACCAATATTTAAACACGCTTGTGCCCAGATATCATTTATATTGTTCCAACGGCTAACACTGCGATATCTTCTGTTATGGCACTCTTTGGATAAATTTAAAGAATCTAGATTTTCAAATCCGTCACTTGTATCATGTTGTCTTTGAAGAGGGGTGTATCCAATATCTTCCGCAGGCACATAATTAATAATAACCAAATCAACATTTGGAAACTCGATGGGTTCAAGTGGGTCTGCCGCCCTAAGAAAATCCGACTGAATAGGTGGCAAAAGATTATAGATATCAAATTCAACATTTGGCGACGTTGGTATGCCTGCAACTGAAAAAGAACAAAGAGCGTGAT
>JAUHXB010000276.1 GCA_030427215.1 Alphaproteobacteria bacterium
CAGCTTGGCCTTGAGTGACCCGTGATACCATAATTCATCCCAGGCGCAAGACACAACCTCCATCACAATATATTTGCCTTGACGTTTTGCCTCTTTATAAGCCATTGCACCAAGTTCGCTTGTACCACGTAAAATAATCACATCATGGGTTGCGATCAATTTTACAATTTTGGCCTTTATATCAGACCGACCGAATAATAATCCGCGTAATGAATTTGCGTTTGGAAAAAATTGAAAAGACACATTCTCGCGCGAGGCCGTGTTAATGCCTTTTTCATGCTTTCTCGCCAGACCTCCATCCCGTCCAACCACAGTTAAATGATCGAATTGTTTAAGATATCTGTCCCAAATTGAGGCATGATATTGACCTTTGGATAGTATAACTTCGCCATCTGTGTAATAATAATGATCGTGGCAGAACAGAGCCTTCATTATGTGCCTCGTGTTTGATAACGGTTAATGGCCCATAATCCATAGATAAGTGGAATCATAACAATGGCATAGAGGCCAAAATTCACCGCTGAATTATCGCGCGCTTCGTTATACAAAATCAAATGTCCGGCCTGAATAATCACAATAATAATGCCCGCATTGATAATCGGTTTGATTTGTTCGCGGCGATTCCATGATCCCGTTAATGTTAAAACCAGAATGAGCGCCATAAAAGATGCATATAAAAATGGTGTGGAAAGACGTTTATGAATTTCGGCTAAGAACTCGTCACGTTTCCCCAAATCACGAGATGGCGATTGCCCCTCAATTAAAAAAAGTTGATTAAATGTCCGCTCGTCCGGCGCCTGCCACCGGACAATGATTGTGCTATCCTGACTAGGCACATCCAAGGAATATTGTTGAAAATCAAGGCGTGAGACACGCCCCGTTGCAATATTGCGTTGATATTGTGTCCCGTCATAAACCAACAATTGTTGCGTTTCATCGGTGATATTGACAATGCCTCGTTTGGCGATAATGGTTGTTTCTTGCCCGGCATTGAGATCCCCTTTTGCATCATGAATCATCAAATTTCTAAGCTCATTCGCGCTGGGGCGGTTTTCAACAAAAACCGTTAAACCATTTGAAAGATTGTTAAAAACCCCTTCGCGAAACATTAATGTTGCATAATGGCTTTTTAAATCACCTCTGGTTTGTTGCAATTGATTAACCGACATGGGGGATACCCATCCGGACAATAGGAATTGTATAATCATCATCAAAACCGTAAAGACAATAAACCCACGCGCAATCACGGATATGGATGCCCCCGCGGCAATCATAATTGTCATTTCACGATCTGCCATCATACGGTGAATGGTGTAAAGTGCACCTATTGCGAATGCCAAGGGCAATATGGCCTCTAAAAATTTGGGAACGGCAAGACCAATCATCATAAGGAAATATAGGGCGGAGGCATCCGATCCAATCACCAATTCCAAATACCGAATGGATTGCGTCAGCAGTATAATCAACGTTAATGACAATGCCGTGATCACGGTTGATCCGGCAAAAATTTTAAACACATATTTATCGAAAATTGATATCACGCTTGAACGGTTCTCTTGAGTCTTACATACTTAAATTATATTTCATTAAGGAGACAATAAACCAATGCCCGCGTCAATTCAATTCACCAAAACGCTTCCCGTAAAAACAGACACGATTATCCTGCCTATAATCGATGGAAAGGTGACAAAGGTAAAATCACATGTGCCTGCATCTGTGTTGAACAAGATAAAGAATATATTATCCGAAAAAGACGGTGTCTTTGATAATAAGAACGGTTCAATCGCACTAT
>JAUHXB010000277.1 GCA_030427215.1 Alphaproteobacteria bacterium
TGTAATTGGGACAGGCCAAATCGTTCTGCATGTTCGATAATCATGACGGTGGCTTCGGGCACATTGACCCCGACTTCAATCACTGTTGTCGCGACCAAAATATCCAATTCGCCATTGGCAAATTTTTGCATGACCATATCTTTTTCTAATGGTTTCATCCGCCCATGAACCAACCCAACGCGGTCACCATATATTTGGGATAATAACGTGTGGCGATCTTCGGCATTGGCAAGGTCGATTTTTTCGGATTCTTCGACCAAGGGGCATACCCAATAAATGCGCTCACCATCCGCGATTTTACGTTTTAACCCTTGTGCCACATCGGCCAATCGATCGTTGGAAATCAGGACGGTTTCAATCGGTTTTCGCCCCGGTGGCTTTTCATCCAAACGGGAGACATCCATATCGCCAAATAATGAAAGCGTTAATGTCCGTGGAATTGGGGTTGCTGTCATCACCAAAACATCGGGCGCAACGCCTTTGCCTGACAGGCTTAATCGTTGATGCACGCCAAATCGATGTTGTTCATCAATCACCACGCATCCCAAATTTTTAAAATTCACGGTGTTTTGGAAAATGGCATGCGTACCGATAATAATTTGTGCATCGCCTTGTTCAATTTGATCCAAAATCGCCTGACGGTCTTTGCCTTTGTCGCGTCCCGTTAATGTGATCATGGTCACACCAATGACATCGCATAAAGGCTGTAATGTTTCCGCATGTTGTCGTGCCAAAATTTCCGTTGGTGCCATTAATACACCTTGGAATCCATCTTTAATCACATTGAGTAATGCACCCAGCGCAACAACGGTTTTCCCGCTACCGACATCACCCTGAAGCAAACGAAGCATCCGTGTAGGCGCGCCCATATCCTGATCAATCTCGTCTAAAGACCGCGCCTGCGCCCCCGTTAAATCAAAGGGCAGAGCATCCAATAATTTTTGGCGCAGGTCAGGTGCGTTTGAGAAAGCAATGCCCTTTTTCTTTTTAAATGTCGCGCGAACCAATTGCATCGCCAGTTGACGAGATAATGCCTCGTCATAGGCCAACCGCGTACGAATTGGATGATCAGGCAACGTTTCCGCCGATGATTGGGGCTCGTGCAATGCGGTCATACATGTGTGCCATCCATCCCAATCATGTTTTTTTGTCATGGACTCATCAATCCATTCGGGCAGATCAGGAAGCGTTTTCACCGCGCCGTGAATTGTTTTTTGTAATAATTTCGGGCTTAGCCCCGCCGTCATGGGATAAATGGGGTCGAATGCTTTTATTTCATCTTTGCGATCGGGTGGAACCGCATAATCGGGGTGGAGCATTTGAATTTTATCATTATAAAATTCGATTTTCCCGCTGATGATAATCTCTGAACCAATCGGGTAAGTATCCTTCAACCATTGTCCAGGGGCATTGAAATACACAATATCCATGGGTTGGTCACCATCCCGCGCGGATATGCGATAGGGCGCTCCGCGCCTGCCCGCGGGGGAATGGGATGTGATCGTCACCTTTGTTGTGGCGATGCCTTCGCGGTTGATATCGGACAGGGGTTTGACCTGCCCTCGGTGGATGCAATCAATCGGTTTATGGCGTAGGAGATCAATTATTTTCTCCCCACCCAATAATTTCTCAAACGTCACCACGGATTTCGGCCCAACACCGTCCAAAGTGCGTACCGATCGAAACAATGAATTGAGAATTAAAGGCCTCATGATTTATTTATAAACCACAGAGGCACCGAGACACAGAGAAAAAATAAGTTGACATATTTTAATATTTTGTTAATA
>JAUHXB010000278.1 GCA_030427215.1 Alphaproteobacteria bacterium
CGCAAAGGCATAAAGATGCGCATATTGATCTTGTGATAAATCAGGCAACAAGGTTGATAACCGTTTAATCAAGGCGATTTTAACGTCAATATCATCGTCTTTGGCCAGTGATTCACTGACATGAATGGGTGTTGACGGATTTCCCGCAACGGCCTTACGCACGCGAACATCTTGGTCATCAGCCAAATAATATAAAATTTCTAAATGGGTTTTGGGGTCTTTTGCTAGATTGAGGCGATCTTTGGCTGAATTAGACCGCGCCTTTTGTTTTTCGCCTTCATAACGCTCGGGGTCGCGCTCTTGTTTATGAACAATTTGCGTCTTTGATTTACCCAGTAATTTATCTAAAAATCCCATAGGTTAAATCTTATCAATTTTGCTGTCATTTGTCTTTGATAAATAATCTTCGCCCTGCATTTCCAATAGACGCGATATGGTGCGTTCAAATTCAAAGGCATGATCTTTACCGTGATACAGTTTTTGCGGTTCGGTTTCCGCATTGATCACAACGCGGCATTGCGCGTCATATAACGTGTCGATCAAAATGATAAATCGTTTTAATTCATTTCGTCTGTCATATCCCATGCGAGGAATATTGTTGATGAACAGCGTTTTATAAGCTTCGGACAAGGCCTTGTAATCAGGAACACCTCGCGGTTTTTCACACAACTCGGCAAAAGATAACCATGCAAAACGATCAATTGATTTTTCGATATGAATGTCACGCTTACCAATTTTAAAATCAATGGGCTTGGATTGATGAGGGAACGTTAATTTTACAAATAACGCATCCATCTTTGCCTCGTTTTGAATAAAATAAACACCGTCTTCACGAATGGCTTGTTGCCTGTAATCGGTCGGTGAATCCAAATGGCACACATGCATGTGCTTTTTCACCAGCGGAATAAAGGGCAAGAACCGCGACCGTTGCAGACCATCTTTATACAAATCATCGGGGGCGACATTGCTGGTCGCAATCACGCACACACCACGGTGGAAAAGATGTTTGAATAATTCGGATAACACCATGGCATCGGCAATATCATAGACCTGAAATTCATCAAAACATAACACCCGTGTTTTATCGGCGATATCGCGCGCAATGGATTGCAAAGGGTCTTTTCCTTGCCCATCTTCGCGGAGCAATTTAATATTGCTATGCACATCCATCATGAACACATTAAAATGAACACGTAATTTTTGCTCGATTGGCAGGGCATCATAAAACAGATCCATGATCATTGTTTTGCCACGACCAACACCACCCCATAGATAAATACCTTTGATGGGTTTCGTGGTTTTAAAAAACCCTTTCTTAATCGGTTTTTGCAAAGCGATATAACAGGCGTTCAAGACCTCAATCGCCTGATCCTGAATAGGATCATCTTGTAAATTATTATCGGCTTTATAATTTTGAAAAATGGTTTTGAAATCGTTCATGTGCTTCTCATTTAACCACAAATGCAAGGATATGAATATCGGTGTTTTCTCATATTCTTTGCGTGGCTTTCACTACCATGTTAAGAAGGTTAAACAAGGAGAAGACATATCATGAAAATTTTAGTTACTGGCGGTGCACCAGAACATATCCAAGAACAATTTAGAAATGAAGGACATGAATTAATTTGCGTTCCTGCAGAAGAATATATTGATCAAGAAAAATTCGCAAAAGATATTAATAATTATGATGTCTATATAAGTGGCGGGTTAGAATCTTGCTCGGCTCAAGTTATAAACGCATCAAATACGTTGCAAGCAATTGTCTTTTTGGGTGTCG
>JAUHXB010000037.1 GCA_030427215.1 Alphaproteobacteria bacterium
CAACCAAGATAATATCCGCCTGATCCAACCCATCCAAATGCTGCCCATCATCATGGTGCATCGCGTAATCTAACGCATCAATCCGTTCGAAATAGGCATCATCCATTTTATATTGAAGCCCAGGCGTGTTGAGCCCTTCCATCCCCAAGTAACTTGATAATCCATTCATAATTGGATCGAGGACTGGGACGCATGGAATTTTCATCTTTCTACATCCGTCGCGCATTTTTTTTCTTAATTTTGGATCAACCAATGTCATTAAAACCAACCCTGGTTCATCGGCAATACCATCCAAAACCATTTCAATTTGTTCGGGGGTTCTGATTAAATTCCAAAATTTTTCATTTGGTGTCACATCTTCAAATTGCGCTAAGCAAGCCCTTGCCAAACCTTGCAGCGTTGTCCCCGTCGCATCAGAAACCAGATGAATGAAAAATTGTTTGGATGGGTGGTTCATAGATTATTTATAAACCGACTGAACGCTATTCACAAATTGCAAATCGCGCCGCTAAATTTTGATCAGAAAACGCAACATCCCCAACCCTATAGGTTTTATTATCAGAAATGATTTGCATCAAATGAATGCTGTCATATTCGTCTTTGGTATCACGATAATAAGGGTTATTCAAAATATCCTGTTGTAAAAATCGATCTAAATACGATGTTTGATCATCTGGTGACGTGGTCAAACATGCCAAAATATTTTTGGAAATATTTTTTGCACCAAATGTCACGCCATCATCTATCATATCATCCATAAGAGACAAGGTATTATGATCGCATTGATGAACACGGTCATAATTTGAAAACCACAGATTAAAAGCCGCGGTCATCGTTTGACGTGATGCGTCTTGATCATCATGGCTTAACGATAGTTTTTCCAACATTTTCTCAAAAACCAGCACCATGTCTGATATATCCGAGCATAAAAGATATTTCCACAATAATGATTGGCCATCCAATTTCATGTTATAGGCATGAATAATTTTTTGAACCTGACAATCTGCAACGCATATGCGCCCCGCCAATAAAACCTGTTCAGGGTGGTATTGCTCAATCGTGCCATTTAACCATTCAACATGTCGTGCCATACGTATGGCTTCGATTTCTGCTAGATCGACCTGAGATTGAAAATATGGAGATTGATTAAGTTGAGTTTTACTCAATCCAAAATTATGAACGATAATAATTCTGCGATCCGTATCCAAATCATACGGCAGATCATTCAGATCACGATATTCAATCATCCAATCTTTTAAAATAACCATGTCTTTAAAGCCCTCTGAAATGATCGAGGAAGAAGAGACTGGCGTGCTCTGAAGTGTTAAGTTCATATGTTCCATTTTGCGTGTGACCTTGTGGCAAAGTAATGACATTGTCATGGTTGTTCTGTGTTTCAATTTCGCTTTTTTCGTCACTTTGCAATTCTTGTTCCATATCAGACATTCGGCGTTCAAATGACACAAACCATAGGAAATTTGCATTTGATCTATCCCTAACCTCGCCATAAAGTGCATCATTCATAATTTGAACCACGATTTGCGATAAATAATTGTCGGCCTGCGGTACACGGCCCAAACCGGCAATAATATCCATTGCAATGACGCGCGATGCGTCACGATCATTAATTTCCAAATCCGTATGGCCGCCCATCATAATTTGAATGATATTGCGATCAATTTGTTTACAACGGCCCGAAATAAACCATTTTTCGAATGTTGAACGCATCGCCAATCCTGATTTTATTGATCTAAAATCCGCCATGGCCTCCATCGCATAGGCAGAACATAAATCATAATTGGCACCGCACATGGCACGCGCCCAAACATCATGATGTCCGGCCAAATTTAAATCCCATAATAGTGCAACCTCGGCTATATCGCTATCTGCCTCGATTAACCGGTTAATTAAAACAGCTTCCTCTGGTAAGAAGGATAATGGGTTTAATAAAACACCATTATGGTCATGCCAGGCCAAACGCATTGATTTGATGAAAGCAACAGACGCATCCGTTATATTCAGGCTTGGATTAATCTGAATTGTTTTTTTCGTGGCAATGTAATGCGATGTCTTAATCTGTTTTGATAATTTGATATCAATATTTTTATCGATAATAAAATCATAATAAGATTTAAAAATGCTGCTTTGTTGACCGTAATTTATGATGTCATCTAAAGACAAATCCTCATTGTCATTATTCAATAGTTGATCAAAATTATCTTCGGGTGTTACGATGTCAAATTGAGATAAAGATTTCGCGGCGCGATCATAAGATTCAATTTTTTGACGCATCTTTGCCAAGAATTTTTCATCAGATGGTAACAAAGCCGTTGGCATGGCTTGGTCTTCTTCCACAAATAAAAATTCATCTTCGTCTGCGCTATCATCAATGTAAAATAACGGCTGATCACCAATAATATTGCTGAGGGCTTTTGAGCCTTGATCGCCGGCATGACATGAAACACGAACCGATTGCGGCCCTTGATATTGAAAATCGTAATCCCAAATTGGCTTATCCATTTTTTTATCCCCTAAAAATAAATTCGGATTTATCCCTTAATCTTTTAACAGTATCGCCAAAAGACCTTAACAATTTGCTAGGAAAACCCTAACAAATCCTAAATTTTTTCAACTTTTTCAGAAGGTTAACAGGATGTTAAATGATTATGATAAGTTTTTAATAGGAAGATCACTTATTATCAGGGACTTATCATGAATGGATACTTCACCAGATTGTGAAATATTAAATGCCACAGCGAACAAAGATTGTTTCAAAATACAAATGATCGTTATGCGATGGCATTCTTTCACCAATTCCACCTTTGGATATTTCTCAATTTCCAATGCAATATTATTCAAAATATTTTGCGATACAGAATCCTGCCATTCAATATCATCAAATTGTGTAACAGGGATTAAAGATCCCCCATCCGTTTGAAACATCATCAAATAAAATTTCAAATAATCTAAAACAGTATTGTTATCTAAAGATAGATCCATCGATGACAGGCCATTATCATTATACGGATCAGATGAATATAGAACGGGTTTTATATCCGAATTTTTCTTAAGATATAAAGCCCGAACATGGGGCATGCCAGAATAATCCTGACATTCAATTAACGTCGCATTTGATGCAAAAGGCAATGTCCAGGATAATACCTCGGTATGATTTATATTTAGAGGTATCGTGTTATCACGATCCAAAATATTTTTAACAATGGATTGGCCCTGAGATTGTGATAATTTTTTATATGCCGATGTCATAGAATATAGTCTTACTGATTTGTATAACTTATCCAATAATCATGTGCATAGTTTTTGTATGTTCCTCTGTATTGAATCCCACTCTTTTTTTTCGTGGATAAAGTCATGTCATTTTGGAACTATTTTATAAGGTTGTTGGGATAAAAAATAGAGATGTATAAAAAACGAATATCATTTTCACGTTATTATCCATCTTATGAGTCCGCGATCTATCCCCATGAGGATAAGATGATTGAATAATGATTTACCCCCATGACTCACAGGACCTACAAATACTTAAACCTTATTTAAAATAATATTTCTTATTTTATTTTGGGCGATATTCGGTCTAGGATGCATTCCATGGAATTGATCAAAGCCCTCAAAAAACAACCAACCAATCATACACCAATTTGGCTGATGCGCCAGGCAGGACGCTATCTTCCTGAATACCGAGAGGTCAGAAAGCAAGCTGGTGGTTTTTTAGATTTATGCTATACGCCTAAATTGGCCAGTGAGGTAACGCTTCAACCCTTGCGTCGTTTTGATTTGGATGCGGCAATTATATTTTCTGATATTTTAGTTGTTCCTCATGCGCTTGGTCAAAAGGTCTGGTTCCAAGAGGGCGAGGGTCCGCGATTAAACCTAGTAACATCAATCAATGATCTTCCTGAATTTAACCAAGATCAATTTTTAGATCATCTTGCGCCCGTGTTTGAAGCATTGGAATTAACGCGCTCCGCTATGCCGTCTGATAAAGCCTTGATAGGGTTTGCAGGGGCGCCATGGACTTTAGCCTGTTATATGATTAATGGCCGTGGGTCGCGTGATTATCAAAATGTCCGTGTGTTTGCCCGTCAAAATAAACAAGAATTTCAAATGATTTTAGATACGCTAGTGCATGCGATATCAATCTATCTGATCCAAAAAATTAAATCAGGGGCAAACGCCATCCAAATATTTGACAGCTGGTCAGGGGTGTTGAGTGTTGAAGAATTTCAAAATTATTCAATCGACCCAACCAAAAAAATTATTGAGAATGTGAAAGCCGTTTACCCGGATATTCCTATTATTGGTTTTCCAAGGGGCGCAGGATTAAATTATACCGATTATATTAAAAACACGGCCATTGACGCAGTGTCATGCGATCAATCGGTACCATTATTATTCATGAAAGAGTTTCAAAAAGATGTATGCGTGCAGGGGAATTTGGATAATATTTTATTGCTCAATGGTGGTGATGACATGGTTGGTCAAGCCCAAGAAATTTGTAATTCACTTGCCAATGGGCCATTTATCTTTAATCTGGGGCATGGCGTTATTAAAGACACAAACCCCGATCACGTCACACAATTGATAGAGGCAATACGATCATGTTAGCAGATTATTATTTATACATTAAGGCCGCGCATTTAATCGCCGTGATATCATGGATGGCGGCGATGCTCTACCTCCCTCGATTATTTGTCTATCATGTTGCGGCAGAAAAAGGGTCTGTTCAATCCGAAACATTTAAGGTTATGGAGCGCCGTTTGCTTCGCTATATCGGAACACCAGCGATGTTAATCACCTGGATTTTGGGAATAATGTTGTTATCTGCCAATCCCGAAATTGCCTCGGATGGTTGGATTCATTTTAAATTACTCCTCGTGTTTTTGCTTTCTGGCTTTCATGGGGCGTGCGCCGGATGGATGAAAAAATTCGCCCGTGATGAAAACACAAAATCGCAAAAATTCTTTCGGATTGCGAACGAAGTTCCCACAGCAATGATGATCGTGATCGTTATTTTGGCAGTTTTAAAACCGTTTTAAAAATAACCCCTTGACATACCTCACATTGTTTGGATATATGGGGATACTTCATTCAATTTTTCGCGACATGAATTTAACCGTCTTGCGTTTACGCGCGGAAATCACGCAAGCCATATTTCAAATATAATCAAAAATCTTTATTAAAAATCACACATAAAAAACGGAAAAAATCTGATGGATTTAAAAATATTAAAACAATATTCCCCTGCTGAATTATTGGCCTTTGCCGAGGAAATGGGATTGGATGATATTCCAACCGCCCGTAAACAAGACATGATGTTTGCCATCCTCAAGGAACTCGCCGCCAACGACATTAATATCCGTGGTGCAGGGGTATTAGAGGTCTTGCAAGACGGATTTGGTTTTTTAAGATCACCCGAAGAAAACTACCTTCCTGGCCCAGACGACATTTATGTGTCCCCCAATCAAATTAAACGATTTGGCCTTAAAACAGGGGATAGCATTGAGGGTGATATTCGTGCGCCAAAATCAAATGAGCGTTATTTTGCATTATTAAAATTAGATAACATTAATTACGAAGCGCCTGAAAAATTACGTCACCGTGTTGGATTTGATAATTTAACCCCATTGTACCCTGATCGTAAGATCAAGTTGGAAATTGATAATCCAACAAACAAAGACTATACGGCGCGTATCATTGAACTGACGGCCCCATTAGGGTTTGGTCAAAGGGCGCTTATTGTTGCCCCGCCGCGTACGGGTAAAACAGTGATGTTGCAATCCATTGCCAATAGTTTGGCAGAAAACCACCCTGAGGCTTATTTGATTGTTTTGCTTATCGATGAGCGCCCAGAGGAAGTGACCGACATGGCAAGATCTGTTCGTGGTGAGGTGATTTCATCAACATTCGATGAGCCTGCATCACGTCATGTGCAAGTATCGGAAATGGTGATGGAAAAGGCAAAGCGTTTGATCGAACAAAAACGAGATGTTGTGATTTTACTCGATTCCATCACACGTCTTGGCCGTGCTTATAACACTGTTGTGCCCTCAAGCGGTAAGGTTTTGACCGGTGGTGTGGATGCCAACGCCCTACAACGTCCCAAGCGTTTCTTTGGTGCCGCGCGGAATATTGAACAAGGCGGTTCATTAACCATTATCGCTACAGCCTTGATAGATACAGGGTCACGCATGGACGAGGTTATCTTCGAAGAATTTAAGGGTACGGGTAATGCCGAAATCGTGCTTGATCGTAAGATTGCCGATAAGCGTGTTTATCCCGCGATTGATATTCAAAAATCAGGAACGCGGAAAGAAGATTTATTGGTTGACGCTGCAACCCTTCAAAAAATGTGGATTTTACGCCGTATTTTGAATCCGATGGGTACGATTGATGCAGTTGAATTTCTAACTGGGAAATTAAAACAATCAAAAAATAATGCTGACTTCTTCCAATCTATGAATCAATAGCGTAATGTTTTAGTATGGAAAAAATATCTAAATATTTTTGTGATTTAGCTAAATCAAAAGATCGAATGTTAAAAATATTTTATAACGTCGCCCTTCCTGGTTCTGTTGCAGGGATGTTTACTCTTTCTGAGAAAGTTGCGTTAGGTGTAACGGGATTATTAATTATTCACGAAGTTATGAGAGATATTATTTCACAACAAGATTGTAAATCCCCAAAACCCGCCCCAAAGTAAGATATTCCCAATCAAACCATAAAGTCCTGCCTTACCCACGGGGGGCATCTTTTTGGTGGGGATTCCAATATCTTTCATCACCGATTGAAACGTGAAATACCCAACAGTTTTAATAGATGATAATGTGACAAATAATCCCAAAATCAATGGAATTCCATCCATGATCATTTGAATATTTTGGGATTGGTTATCTTTCATATCTGCGCCTATCCCATACATAAACCACAGATAATTAATCAATAATGATACCGCTAACCCCACGCCAAGGCCGATATATCGCGGTCGGCGCGTTATGCGTTTTTCAGCGCTATAGGCATATTTAACAAAGCTTTGGAGTGTTTTTTTCGTGAGGCCAAGGTTGTATGTTTTTTGTAATTCAATCGCGGCACGCTTCATGCCCTTTTGCGCGATCAGACCTAATGTTTCACGTGAAACACGGCTGTCGTTACAGACTTCTTTTAATAATCCAGCGACAAATCCGTTTCCTTTTGCCGCCATGGTGATTTTTTCCATCTCGGGCTGAATCAGGTCGTCCATGAAATTTCCGCTATCACACACTGCGCCTTTTAATCCCGCCTGATGAATTTTATAGGGTGTTTTGCCAATGATAAATTGCGTCACCGCCCACGGCATTGCCGCCTCGTATTCAATCACATTATGATCGGGTGCGTCTTTATCTTCCACGGCATGATTGACCTGTTTAATTGTGATATGCCCGCCTTCGGCAAGAGCCACCGCTCCAATTTTCGAGGCCATGATTTTGGGATAAGGATCCATATCATCCATCAACACATCCCCATGAACATTCAATTGCGGAGTGATCGTGGCATGGTTGGAATTTTTC
Source organism: Alphaproteobacteria bacterium (assembly GCA_030427215.1). Lineage (GTDB taxonomy): Bacteria > Pseudomonadota > Alphaproteobacteria > Micavibrionales > UBA1664 > UBA1664. The sequence goes on from JAUHXB010000037.1 coordinate 7,566, forward strand.
CCTTGTCCCGCGCAATTGTCACAAGACAGCGTTCCCTTTGATTGACAATGTGGGCATGGTGACATTTTTTGCCCACGACATTGCGTACACATAATTTCTCCACGTCCTTGACAGGCTTGGCAAGGTTGCATCTCTCCACCCGCCTGAACTTGTCGTGCACCATTACATTGAAGACACCGCATCATTCCGGTTGAATAACATAATTGGCATTGTATGAGGCCACGTCCCTGGCACGGCGAACACGCTGTCATTTTTTGTCCCTGACATTTTTGGCAAACAACATGTTCGGTGAGGGTCAGTTTATCTTGTGGTAAGGGGATGTTCTGCTTATCCGTTGCAAATCCCTTATGCGGCAATGATTCAATGATATCTTTAGCCTTGCTGTCCAATGTTTCTTTCGCGGCGAAACTGTTGAGATATGTATCTATTTCCTTTTGTAATTCGCCTTGTTTAATGACGCGACCTTTGGTTTTATCGCCCTTTTCTGATATGGTTTGAACATCACAATCCAATTCGAAGTATGTTTTGCCTGTCATGACATCCAACCCTTGCTTAACGATTGTGAGTTTAATATCAGCAGGGTCAACGCCATTGCCCTCAACTTGTTTTTGAATGCGTTGTTCGACTTTCTTGATAAATTCAGGTGGGTATGTATAGTCATCGGACATGGAGAATAGTATAAAGGAAAGATCATGAAATTTACAGTGAATGTTGATTGTACTCCCGAAGAGGCTCGCCGTTTTTTTGGCTTGCCTGACGCGGATCAATTAAATGATAATATGATGGAAACGATGAAGGCATGGACACCGCAAAACATGACCCATTTTCAGGAGCTTCAGCAAATGATTTGGGATCAAATGGGTGCGGCCATGACTGGTGGCATGCCTCAATCGGACGATGCAGATAAAAAGTCAAAATGACGGATACAATTTATGCATTGGCAAGCGGGCAAGGGCGCGCAGGTATAGCCATTGTGCGGGTCAGTGGCCCACAGGCGTTTGAATCCCTATCATTGTTAACTGATCAAAAATTTCAAACGCGTATGGCAACATTGTCAAAATTGATTAACCCCAATGATCAATCCGTCATAGACGAAGTGGTTATTATCACATTTGATAACCCCAACAGCTACACTGGTGAAGATACAGTTGAATATAATATTCATGGCGGTGTGGCGGTCCGTGAAAGCCTATTTTCAGTTCTTTCTAAAATGAACGGCCACCGCATGGCGGAACCAGGGGAATTTACCCGCCGAGCCTTTGAAAATGGACGGATGGATTTAACGCAGGCCGAGGCGGTGGCGGATCTGATCCACGCCGAAACCGTAAGCCAAAAGCAATTGGCACTGAATCAAATGGGTGGGGCGTTATTTAATTTGTATCAGTCTTGGGCCTCAAGCCTTGTCCGCGCGCTGGCCTATGCTGAGGCTCAAATTGATTTTGCCGATGAGGATTTACCAGAAGATGAAGTGAAATCACATGTGATACCCGTTTTAAATATTGTTTCACGTGAAATA
>JAUHXB010000279.1 GCA_030427215.1 Alphaproteobacteria bacterium
GGCCTGTTCGATTGATAATTTAAGGCTGGTCAGTCTTTTTCCTAAAATATTGACTATACGGGAATTGTTTTTTTCATCCTCCATAAAACCCATACGCACCGCCATATTAATACCTTCGATATAATCCGCGGCCAATCGCATGGCAATGAAAGGGTAGGGCGTTTTTTCAACTTTTTCATTTTGATACATGCGAGTGATGAATGTCGCCTTTTGCCCTGGCACGCGCAATATGACGGCAAAACGTAATTCATCATCGCCATCATCCAAAATAAATCCAACATGTGATTCCTGTTCAATAAGGATATCTTTGCCCATCTTTTTAAACGCATTTTGCGCCATGATAATGGGTTGATTGTCGCCATTCTTTTGTTTCGAGCCTTTAAATTCGCATTGCTCAATGACATCAAAAAATTGATGATGAAATGCGTCGGAGAAAATAAGCTTCCCCGAATGATATGCGGCAATCCATGTTTCGGAGGTGTTATCCTTTTCAAATGGGTTGATGACTTTCGACCATAATTCGTCCCATTTAAAAAATGTTTCGACATTTTCAATATGGCTGACATACGACATGTGGTTAAGCAGTTCTGCTCCAAATCTTAAGGTCGCATGCATCGAATGTCCGCGGATGATAATTGGTATAGAGCTGCCCTGTACAGGGATGGAAAGTCGGTTACCAAGGGCCGTAATGCCCATGAATTCATCATTCATATCGCGTAGGACAAATTTTTCACGAAGTAGAGATATGCTGGACATTATGATAGTATATCTTGCTTTTGTGCTTTTGCATCGTCTTTTAATTTCACAAAATCCGGTTTTTCAGGGCGATATTGCATATCATATAAATTCTCATATGTTTGAATGGCCTTGCTCAAACGTCCTATGCGTTTATAGGCTGATTGCGCCTTCAAAGCCTGAGGAGATGACAAGGTGATCATATTATCATCAAGTTGGCTTTCCGTGTAACCAGTTGTAATGGCAAGTTGGCTCGATTCTAAAAAGAAGGCGGCTAATTCTAATGGGTGATAGGGCATTAATTCTTGATTATTGCTGTCTTCAGTTATTTTTTGTTTTATTTGAAAGTTAAACGTTCCAGGTTTTGTAGGTGAACGAAGAATAAGGCCGCATCGTGCCCGATCTTCCATCGCGCCAACGACCAGGCCAATGTTGGCGCTGTGATCAATGGTTACGTCATGTCCCGCCTGTTTGAAAATATCCTGAGCAATGGGAATGGCACGGTCATATTCGGCGCGATTTTTAACGTCACATTGTTCGATAACATCTAAAAAGGGGTGATGGTCCCCATGTTGAAATACAATGCGCCCCTTATTATAAACGGATACCCATGTTTGTGGAACATGGGGGCGTTCAAAATCGGATGTGACATCAAACCATATATCTTTCCATGGAAATGGCATTTGCCGATTAATAACAGGGCCTTTTTTATAAAACTCCTGAATTATACGACTGGCATAATATAAGGCCGCGTGCATCGAATGCGCGCGAATAACCAATCGTTCAGTGATTTCACCGTTTAGTGAGGTGAGTGGTAAAAGGATACGGTTTCCCAAGGCGATAAGGGTGTTTTTATCCTTATTTTTTTCAACGATTGTGAATCGTTCGCGCAATAATGACGTATTGAGAAGCATCATGACGGTTCATTATCTATCATAAGTCATGCTGAAATCCAAAAAAGAATTAACGGGATAGCGGAGATGGCCCTGACCCCATTGCTTGCGGAAAGAAATATTGGTCTGGTGT
>JAUHXB010000038.1 GCA_030427215.1 Alphaproteobacteria bacterium
AATCACTGATCATCTTGCTGGTTTTTTCCGTAACCAACAACGAATGAATGTGACGATTGGGGTTCGTCCATGCCTCGCGTACGGCATGCACACCCCATAACCATTCGGTATTTTTGATTTGTGTTTTTTGCATTTGTTTTAACTATTCAACTGAAATGATGTAAACGTTTCAGGTTCTTTTGGTTTTTGTTCCTCTTCTTCTAATTCTAAAAGATCCTCTGTGATTTCGACATCTTCCTTTTGTTGGCGGGTTAAGATCGGCATAGGGATACCCTGACGGTATTTAACCGCCTGACGAATTTTTTGCCAATCCAAACGATCCTTTTGATCGCCGGCCATGGATGATAAGTCAGAAAATAATGTCTCCGGGACTTTATAGTCTTTGATTTTACCTTCGGCTTCAAAACTGTCGGCTAATTCTTCTTCGGCGTGCGCCTCTAAATACAACATATCATCAATCCAACCGAGTTTAATTGGTTGCTTGATAACCTCTACGCGTGTTCCAACAGGAATGTTTTCAAAAACTTGCACAATGTCTTCTGGATACATCCGAATACATCCAGATGACACACGACGCCCTACCCCTAAAGGCTTGTGCGTTCCGTGGATTAAATATTGTGGCCAACCAAGATAGAGCGCGTGCGTACCTAGCGGATTATCAGGCCCCGGCAAAACAACCTCTGGCAATGCAGGGTCTTCTTTACGCATGCGCGCCGTTGGACGCCATGAAGGGCCTTCCTTTTTTCGTGTTATTTTTGTAACACCGATGGGCGTTCCCAATCCATCTCGTCCAACACCCAAAGGGTAGGTTTTAGGTTTTGAAATATCACTTGCGAAATCATAAAGACGCATTTCAGCCAAATTAACCACAATGCCTTTGCGTTCAATATTATGAGGGATCAGGTGTTTTTTCGGAAGAATAATCCGCGTTCCACGACCAGGCAGCCAAGGATCCACACCAGGATTGGCCGACACCATTTCAACATACCCTAAATTATGCTCACGTCCTAATTCAAGCAATGTGTCCTCAAACGCAGCGCGTATTTTATCCATTTCACCAATATAATTTTTCTGATAGAGCTTGAATTCTGGTTTATCAATGACGGCAGCGCGCGCTAAATTATCGTCCGCATAGGCCGAAAACGAAAAGCCAATTAGTATTACCATTAAAATAAATTGCATTATATATCTTATACCTAAAAATAAAGACAAAACAAAGGCGGATTTCCTTATTGACGGAACGGTTTCATTGATTACACTCAAATTCTTTATCAAAGGAACATTATGGCGAAAAAAAACGATAAACAAACATCAAGTCCCGAGGAAGATCTGGCAGCGGAAATGCTATTAAAAGACGCGGATGATGCGTTGAGGCAAGATCGTTTGCAAGAGTTGTGGTCTGAATGGGGCTCAACTATTATTGGTATGGCCTTTATGATTGTTTTTGGGACAATGATTGGTACAGGATGGCAAAATTGGCGTTTGTCTGTTCATCAAGATCAAACAACAAAGCTTATCGCCGCTCAATCAAATCCCCTTATTGCGGTAAGGGATCTTGACGACCATTATAGCGCAATTGCTAAAATCATCATTGCCGGATCCATGCCTAACGATGAAACTACCCCTGAACTTTCTGGGGCAATGTATAATTTACTTAAAGACATTGAAAATTCTGGATTACCCAGCGAATGGAATTATTTGGCTCAATGGGCAAAACTGAGAACGCTTGTCGATTCAAACGTAACAGAAAACGCGGGGGCTGTTGCCGATCAAATGATTGATTTGGCCAATAAACGTAACAATCCATACGCATCAATGATTATGGCCGAGGCCGCAATTATTACGGCTGAAAAAGGTGACGACAAACAAACCGCACTATCCCTTTTGCAACAGGCAAAAGACAAAGTGGCAGGCAGTTCAGATAATTCCATTACAAGCTATATCGACTCGCTCATTCATCTTTATAAAATAGAGGTGCAATCATGAAAAAATTTATATTGATTGCCGCATGCATGATGCTTACGGCCTGTGAAACAATGGATATTTTTTCTTCTGATGATGATAATGCTCCATTACAGGGGGACCGTCTGTCCCTTTACGATTTCGAAAGAACATTACAGCAAAGCGAAGCCACTCAATTTGGTATGCCTGGCGCTCAGGACAATACGCTTATTGCCTTACCAGCCTCTTTAAAAGGTGGGCCAGATGAAAATATAAATTTGCCAAAACCTTGGAACAACAAATTTTGGCCGCAAAATGGTGGATATCCAAACCATATGATGAAACATGTGGCATTTACATCCGATGCCCCGAATAAATTATGGTCATCCGATATTGGGCGTGGTGGATCAAACAGAATGCCCCTGACTGCATCCCCCATAATGGCAGACGAAAAGGTATTTACCCTTAATAACGACAGCGAGATTTTTGCGTTTAATCACAAAACAGGGCAAAAATTGTGGGAAACTGATATTGTTAAAAAAGACGAAGACGACATTGTCTTAGGTGGTGGCCTCGCCTTTTCTGGTGGGCGTTTATTTGCAACAAATGGATTTAACGAGCTTCTTGCGCTCAACCCCGATAATGGTGAAATTTTATGGCGTGTGAATACAAAAGAACCCATTCGCGCGGCCCCATCCGCCATACCGTCACGCGTTTTTGTGACAACGATGAGCAATCGCACATTGGCCTTTGACACAAATAACGGACAACAATTATGGTCGCATCGCGGGTTGAGTAGTAATTCTGGCGTATTAGGAAGTGCAAAGCCTGCAATATCCCGTGACGCAGTCATCACGGCCTATGAATCAGGTGAGATATATGCCCTCCAAATCGATACAGGAACAGAATTATGGAGTGAAAATTTATCCCCTCTTGCAAGAACAGCAGGACAAACCGTTTTATCCGACATTCAGGCCCTACCCGTAATTGATAATAATATCGTTTATGCCGCATCGTATAATAATAGAATGAGCGCCATTAATGCCAGAACAGGCCAAACAATTTGGTCTGTCCCCCTCGGCACATCAACAACACCATGGTTATCGGGTAATCGTTTATTTGTGATTGAAAGTCAGGGAACGATGATGTCCCTCGATAAAACAAATGGGCAGGTTGTGTGGCAAAGCGCCCTTCCTCAATTCGAAGACGAAGATGATCGAGAAGGTCAAATCACATGGCATGGACCTTACCTTGCGGGCGGAAGGCTTATCGCTTTAGGATCACATGGTTTTATCATGTCACTTAATCCATCTAATGGAGCTATCATCGATACATATGATTATGAAGATGACATCTATTTATCCCCAATTATAGCCAACGGCATTTTTTACGCAGTGGACGAAACCGGCCGATTACACGCTTGGCAATAAAAAAAAATCGCCTTGTCTATGCCTCAATTTTTACGCACTCTGTTTATCATGAGATACATACTGTTATTACTAACGCTTTGTTTTATGGCTCACCCTGTTGTCGCTTATGACTCACATGCGCAAAAGGCGCAAAGCTGGCTCAATGAAATGGAAACGGCAACGGCGCGATTTGAACAAATTAATCATAATGGCGAATCCGTATTGGGAACATTTTACCTCAAAAAACCAGGGCGATTACGGTTTGAATACGATGCACCAGTTGAGGATTACATCATCGCCGATGGATATCTTATTCATTTTTATGATGGTGAAAGTGGTCAAGTGAATTCAGGCCCTATCGGATCAACGCTTGCCGATTTTATCGTTAGCGATAATGTAACATTCGATGATGTCGTCACAATTGACGATATATCTGAAACAAACCAGTCTATTCTCTTAACACTCTCTCAAAAAGATAAACCTGGCATGGGGCAATTAATTTTAAACTTCAACAAAGACCCCTTTACCCTCAATGGCTGGCGTATTATTGATGCGCAAGGGTTAACAACCGATATGATGTTATCGGGGCTACAAAAAGATGTAAAATTAAACGCTAGCCTATTTAAAATGAATAACAGAAACCTGAACTAAGCTTATATGACAAAAATAACCATTATCCGACATGGAAACACATTTGGTCCAAATGACGTCCCTCGACGTGTTGGATGTCGTACCGACATTTCATTGGTGGAAAGTGGTCATGTTCAGGGCGCGGCAATTTTGGATTATCTGCATCGTGAAAATCTGGTGCCAGACATTGTCTTTGCATCTGCATTAAAACGCGCACAAGAAACGGCGAAATATATATCTGACAAGGTTCATAAGGATATTCGGTTTAACGAAATTGACCACGGGCCCGATGAAAATAAAACCGAAGCCGAAATTTTGGAGCGCTTAGGAAAACAGGCCTTAGACGATTGGAATGATTTTGGCGCTGTACCCGATGGATGGGATGTTGACCCACGCGCCATTAAACAATCATGGATTAATTTTGCTGATGAATGTGTAAAAAATCGAGAGGGTGAAACAACCGCCATTGTTAGTAGCGGCGGTATTATTCGTTTTGCCCCTGTTTTATTAAATAATGGATTACCAGATGGACAGGACGCAAAGGTTAAGACTGGTTCAATATCCTTGTTTGAATATAGTGATGGTCAATGGTCGTGCCAATTTTGGAATAAACGTCCCTAATAACAATTGCCAATGGACAAATATTCTGTCGAATAATCGCCATTCACTTCCTTGCCAATAATATGGCATCCAATGTCTGTGGACACAACGCCACTTAATGCAACAACGGATACAAACCCGATTAAGACAATTAATCCCATAAATGCGATAACGCTATCACTATTGCTCATAATTATACTTTCTATTAATACTTTATTAACTTTTAAATGTTAAAGCATAAAAAAGATTCGAAATGCAAGTTTTTTCTTGCCTTATCAAAGAATACAACTTGTGGTTGACGAAAATCAATAAAATAATGCTACTGTTTTCATTCGTATGACATGGTTATACTGTGATTTATGGCATCCTATATTCTCAAACGATTATTGCTTATGATTCCAACATTGTTGGGAATTATTCTGATTAATTTCATCATTGTGCAGGCGGCGCCCGGTGGTCCCGTTGAACAAATGATTGCCAAAATGCAGGGGATAGATGGCAACGCCACGGCACGCATAAGTGGTGGAACGGGGGCAGAATCGGGCGCAAATTTAAACGCATCCGTTGATGCGACAAAGGGGTTATCGACATCTTCATCAGACAGCAAATATCGTGGTGCGCAAGGGTTGCCACCCGAATTTATTGCCGAAATGGAAAAACAATTTGGCTTTGATAAACCCGCGCATGAACGTTTTTTCATGATGATTAAAAATTATTTATCATTTGATTTTGGCGAAAGTTATTATCGTGATGTGTCTGTTATTGATTTAATTATTGAAAAATTACCCGTGTCGATTTCTTTGGGGCTGTGGTCGACGCTTATTATTTACCTGATCTCTATTCCGCTGGGAATTAAGAAGGCGGTAAAAGATGGCGAGCCATTCGATATTTGGAGCAGCGGCGTGATTTTTGTTGGCTATGCCATTCCATCGTTTTTATTCGCGATATTGCTGATTATTTTATTTGCCGGCGGGCGGTATTTTGATTTATTCCCCTTGCGCGGCCTTACATCCGATGGATTTGAGGATATGACATTGATTGCCCAAGCCATCGATTATGCATGGCATATGGTTTTGCCCATTGCCGCCATGGTAGTGAGCGGATTTGCGGGATTAACGATGCTCACCAAAAATTCATTTATGGACGAAATTGGAAAACAATATGTGTTGACCGCACGCGCCAAGGGATTAGGCGAACGCGATGTGTTATATAAACATGTGTTCCGCAATGCGATGTTGATTGTCATTGCAGGGTTCCCCGCGGCATTTATGAGCATATTTTTCACAGGCGCATTATTGATTGAGGTTATATTCTCTCTCGATGGTTTAGGGTTGTTAGGATTTGAAAGCACAATTAACCGCGATTATCCCGTGATGTTTGGAACATTATTTATATTTACATTGATGGGATTGGTCTTGAAGTTATTATCCGATATCACTTATGTTTTGGTCGATCCACGGATTAGCTTTGAGGCACGGGGGTAGAGAATGAAAAAGCTCTCACCCATCACACAAAAACGATTACAACAATTTAAGGCGAATCGTCGTGGATTTTGGTCTTTATGGATATTTTTAATCCTGTTCATTATCGCCATTGCCGCCCCGATATTATCCAATGATAAACCGATATATATATCTTATGACGGCGGGCATTATTTCCCCATTTTAAATGAATATCCCGAAACTGAATTCGGCGGGGATTTTGAAACCGAAGCCGAATATCGCGATATGTTTGTTCAGGATTTAATCAATGATAAAGGGTTTATGATTTGGCCCCTCATCAGGTACAGCTATGACACAATCAATTATGATTTGAATGTTCCTGCGCCGTCCCCGCCATCAACCGATAATTGGTTGGGTACGGACGATCAAGGGCGCGACGTTTTGGCGCGCCTGATTTATGGGTTTCAAATCTCAATCTTGTTTGGGTTGGCGCTAACGGTTTTCAGCTCCATCATCGGCATTGTCGCGGGTGGAATACAAGGATATTACGGTGGATGGATTGATCTGATCTTTCAACGATTTATTGAGATTTGGTCCGGGTTACCTGTCTTATTCATCATTATCATTATGGCGTCTATCGTCACGCCGTCTTTTTGGATATTGCTGGGTATTATGTTGTTGTTTTCATGGACGTCATTGATTGATGTTGTCCGCGCCGAATTTTTCCGTGCGCGAAATTTCGATTATGTACGCGCGGCCAAAGCGCTCGGCGTATCCAACCGCACAATTATGGTTCGGCATGTCCTGCCCAATGCCATGGTTGCGACATTAACGTTGATGCCGTTTATTTTAACGGGGTCGATTACGATTTTAACATCGTTGGATTTCCTTGGGTTTGGCCTTCCTCCAGGATCACCATCATTGGGTGAGATGTTGGCGCAAGGGAAAAATAACCTTCATGCCCCGTGGTTGGGGTTAACGGCCTTTTTCTCTTTGGCGGTTATGTTGACGCTCCTCACCTTCATCGGTGAAGCCGTCCGCGATGCGTTTGATCCAAGGAAAACGGGAGTTTAGAATTATGAGGCTTTATCTTTCATCTTATCGACTTGGAAATCATACAGATCAATTAATGCGCCTTGTTGGTAGTGGTCGTAACCTTGCATTAATTGAAAATTCCATTGATGATATTCCAATGCCTGATCGTGAAGCACGCCGAACAAACACGTATGATATTAAAGCGAACCTTGAGGAACTTGGATTTAATGTTACAAATTTAGATTTAAGACAGTATTTTGGCAAACCACGACAGCTTGAAGAAGATATTCAAGCACAAGATGTGGTGATGTGCACAGGAGGAAATGTTTTCCTGCTTCGTCGTGCAATGAAACAAAGTGGTTTTGATAAAATTTTAAAAGACAGCTTGGAAAATGATTTGTTCGTTTATAGTGGTTGGAGCGCAGGAATGTGTGTTTTGGCACCCTCACTAAAAGGCTTAGAATTATGTGACCCACCCAATACTCTAGCCGAAGGCTATGATTCTGAAATAATTTGGGATGGCTTGAATATAATTGATAAGGCTTTGGTTCCACATTATCATTCAGATCACCACGAGGCCAGCCTCGTTGAAAAAATAGCCAAATATTATGAGGTCCGAGATATTAGACATACAACCATGCGTGATGGGGATGTAATAATTGTAGAAGATGACAAAACATCTTTTCTTAGTCTTGAGGAAGGCAAGCCAAGTCGTTTCAATTTAGATAAGAAAACTATTCAAAGAATGATCAATCAAACACCATAATAGCGTTGATGTTGTGCATGCCTTCCGTGGTTTAGTTTTGAACCGCAAAGGACGCAGAGTTTCGCAGTGTAAGATAAAAAACCTTGCGTGACTTTGCGTAACATTGCGGTTGAATAGTAAATCGAATGGATTGTCGCGGTCACGATGCTCTCTCGCAATGATGGTTAAGGTTTACGCCGCTTTTTTGGGTTTTGCCTTTAACAATTGCGCGAGATATTCCGCGGTGTAGCTATCTTTCACCTTCGCCACCTCTTCTGGTGTTCCTGTGGCCATCACCTGACCACCACCTGACCCGCCTTCGGGGCCGATATCGATGATGTAATCGGCGGTTTTGACGACTTCCAAATTATGTTCGATGATGACAACACTATTCCCTTGATCAACCAACGTATGCAAAACCTCTAATAGTTTTTTCACATCTTCGAAATGCAAGCCCGTTGTTGGTTCATCCAAAATATAGAGCGTCTGACCCGTGGATCGTTTTGCCAATTCTTTGGCAAGCTTAACGCGTTGCGCCTCACCACCAGATAAGGTATTTGCCTGTTGCCCGACCTTGATATAACCCAATCCAACTTGTTTCAATGTTTCCATTTTATCGCGGATATTGGGTACGGCCTGAAAAAATTCTGCGGCGTCTTCGATGGTCATGGCCAACACATCGGCAATCGATTTGCCTTTAAATTTGACCTCCAACGTTTCGCGGTTATATCGTGCACCGTTGCATTGTTCGCATGTCACAAACACATCAGGCAGGAAGTGCATTTCGATTTTAATCACGCCATCCCCTTGGCAGGATTCGCATCGTCCGCCCTTCACATTAAATGAAAAACGCCCTGCGTTATATCCGCGCATTTTGGATTCGGGCAATCCACAATACCAATCACGAATATGCGTGAATGCGCCCGTATAGGTTGCGGGATTTGATCGCGGGGTTCGCCCAATTGGGGATTGGTCAATATCGATCACTTTATCAACATGATGTAACCCTGTAATGTCTTTATACTGCATGGGCGTGTCCTTGGTGCGCATAATAGCGCGCGCCGCGGCCTTATAAAACGTATCCAATATCAATGTGGATTTCCCTGATCCCGATACACCGGTCACACATGTCATGACACCCAATGGAATATCAACCGACACATTTTGCAGGTTGTTTCCATTTGCGCCTTTTAATGAAATGGATTGCCCTTTTTTGGGCGTGC
>JAUHXB010000280.1 GCA_030427215.1 Alphaproteobacteria bacterium
TTGGAATTAGGTGGATCAGATCCTTACATCGTTTTGGACGATGCCGATATCGACCATGCCGTTGATGTGTGTGTTCAAGGCAGATTATTAAATGCAGGGCAAACATGCATTGCCGCCAAACGATTTATAGTTGTGGACGATATTTATGATGAATTTTTAGAAAAGTTCGAAGATAAAATGGCAAAGGTAATTATGGGTGATCCACGTGATGAAAATACGGGCATATCATGCCTATCATCAATTGGCCTGCGTGATGATTTACATGATCAGGTCGAACAATCTATTAAGGCAGGCGCAAAATGCATCCTTGGAGGTGAAATCCCTGATAAAGAGGGGGCATGGTATCCACCAACAATTTTAATTAATATTCCTAAGGACGCCCCTGCATATGACGATGAGTTATTTGGCCCCGTGGCATCTGTATTTAGGGTTGAGGGTGAAGATGAAGCCATCGCACTAGCAAACGCAACAACATTTGGTTTAAGCGGTGCGGTGTTTACACAAGATATCGACAAAGCCATTGAGATTGCTCGAACAAAAATCGATACAGGTAACATGGCGATTAATGGATTTGTAAAATCTAACCCTCGCCTACCATTTGGCGGAGTTAAAAATAGTGGATATGGGCGTGAGCTATCCCATCACGGTATACGCGAATTTGTGAATATTAAAACCGTTACGATGGAATAAACTGTCTAGCTTAGCCTTGCCGATCATTTTCAAACATCATAAGCTTTTATTCATCAATAGTTAAGAATGAAAGTTGTATCCGATGACAAAAAAAACACGCACCGAAAATGACTCAATGGGGAAAATGGACATCCCTGCCGATAAATATTGGGGGGCGCAAACGGCGCGATCGTTACAGAATTTTAAAATCGGTGGAGAAAAACAACCTGCCCCGCTTATTCGTGCGCTTGGCATTGTTAAAAAGGCCGCGGCGCAGGCCAATATGGATATGAAATCATTGGATAAAAAGATCGGGAAGGCGATTGTGTCTGCCGCAGACGAAGTCATTGACTATACACTCATTGACCATTTTCCACTTGTCGTGTGGCAAACGGGGTCGGGCACGCAATCCAACATGAACACAAACGAAGTCATCGCCAATCGCGCGATTGAAATATTGGGTGGGAAGGTCGGGTCAAAAGACCCTGTGCACCCGAATGACCATGTGAATATGGGGCAATCATCCAACGATACATTCCCCACCGCCATGCATATCGCGGCGGCGGAACAGGTTCATCATGAATTAATCCCTGCCTTAGAAAAATTACATAGTGAGCTAGATAAAAAATCAAAAGAATTTTCAAAGATTGTAAAAATTGGACGAACGCATTTACAAGACGCAACGCCCTTAACATTAGGCCAAGAATTTTCAGGCTATGTCACTCAGGTTAAATACGGCATTGCCCGCGTCAAAACCACCCTGCCCCGCATCATGCAATTGGCACAAGGCGGAACAGCCGTGGGGACAGGCATTAATTCAAAAAAAGGATTTGATAAAAAATTCGCGGACAAAGTATCGAAAATTACAAAATTAAAATTTGTTACCGCACCGAATAAATTTGAAGCCCTCGCCGCGCATGATGCGTTGGTGGAATTATCAGGCGCACTCAACACCATTGCCGCGTCTTTGATGAAAATCGCAAATGATATAAGGTTTTTAGCTTCAGGACCAAGATGTGGGTATGGAGAGTTACAAATACCTGCAAATGAGCCAGGTTCTTCTATAATGCCGGGTAAGGTAAAT
>JAUHXB010000281.1 GCA_030427215.1 Alphaproteobacteria bacterium
TGTCATTACCATTCAGGCGGATTTGCCACCCGAGATTAATGTCGCCGCGAAAATTGAAGAGGTAAGGGCATGGATAGAAGAAAACGCAGATTCGTTTGATCCGCGCGTATCCCTTGATTTTAAAGGTCAAGACGAAGACCAACAAGAATCGATGCAATTTTTGATAAAGGCCTTCCTTGTCGCTTTGTTTATCATGGCGATTATTTTGGTAACGCAATTTAACAGCTTTTACAGTGCGTTTTTAATCCTTACCGCCGTAATCATGTCCACCATTGGTGTGTTCATTGGGTTGATGGTGATTGGGCAACCCTTTGGCGTCATAATGTCGGGAACGGGTGTCATCGCGCTTGCCGGAATTATTGTAAATAATAATATTGTCCTGATTGATACATTTGACTATTTACATCGTCAAAAAGGCATGCCTGTCCGAGACGCGATTTTAATGACAGGGTTTCAACGGCTTCGCCCCGTCATGTTAACCACCATTACAACTGTGTGCGGATTGTTACCCATGGTGACACAAACCAATATAGATTTTATCACGCGTGAGGTCACGGTGGGTGCGCCCTCAACACAATGGTGGGTACAATTGGCAACGGCTATTGTGTTTGGTTTAACGTTTTCAACAATCCTAACATTGGTGGTGACGCCATCGGCGTTAATGCTGCGATATACATTTGGTGAAAAAGTCAGGTGGCTGAAGCAGAAATTGTCGTTTGGTAAAAATTAAAACATTGATTAATTTTTGACAATCTCACTGTTGCTATTTGCGCCTTGCACGACAATAGAGGCCATAACATCAGCCCACTTATCGCTGTTGCTATTGTCTTTGCGACGGCGGCGTTTTTCTGCAATGCGTAACATTGACGCAAGCTGGGCACGGCTCAAATCAGGTTTTTGCATTGCATGGCGAAATGATTTAATAAAATGATGAGAGGTGTAATCAGCGTAATCTGTGTTTGTCACACCACCACTTTCCATCAAAATAGAAAAGGCATAGTTGCTTTCGTTTAAAAGTATCTTCATATCGTTTGTGTCCTTGGTTTTAAAGGCCATATCAAACTCCTTCCGTTAAAGTTTTAGGTCAGGAGCCGTTCAATCTTCTTATACGGATTGATAAGGCAGCTTGGTAATTTCATTACCTTTTATTAAACTGGATAATAGTATTATTAGCACAAATGGGCTTCAAAATCAAATTTTGTTCATATTTTGTTAAGACTTGCCGAATGAAAGCGCAGCGATTATAAAGGCTTACAGTATAATTTATTAAGGATTTTATCATGGCAAATGCATTCATTTTCCCGGGGCAGGGCAGCCAAACATTAGGTATGGGAAAGGTTTTAGCAGAGACGTTCCCTGTTGCGAAGCAGGTTTTTGAAGAGGTCAATGATGCCTTATCCCAAGATTTAACCTCTATCATGTGGGGCGAGGATGGGAATGCGTTAAACCTGACTGAAAATACACAACCCGCGTTAATGGCCGTTTCAATCGCCGTGACTCGCGTTTTGGAAGACCAAGGCGGATTTACGCTGGCAGATAAAGGGGCTTATGGTGCCGGACATTCATTGGGGGAATATTCGGCGCTTACGGCCATTAATGTTTTTGATTTGGCGGATACGGCCCGCCTGTTGAAATTAAGAGGGCAAGCCATGCAACGCGCCGTTCCTGTGGGAGAGGGCGCCATGGCCGCGATATTGGGCTTATCTTTTGATGATGTCTTATCCATTACAAAAGAAGCAGGA
>JAUHXB010000282.1 GCA_030427215.1 Alphaproteobacteria bacterium
GTTTGACCTTTCAGAATATCTTCAATTTTAATCAGGCGAACCTCCATCGGCGCGAAGTCAATGGTTTGACGAATAATTTCTTGCCCCACATGGTCGTAAATAATAATCGTCACAATATCCATTTCCTGAACATCAGGTGAAAATTGTGACATCATATTGGGCAAGGCATATAGTGTTTCCCATTTACCATCCACACGCCACGGGAATAAATCACTTACGGTTTCATCAGGGGAAAAGGGGCGCATATTCATTGGGACGCGCCACCCCGTTTTCATACGCACACGTTGAAAAGCGGGACTGCTATAAATTTTTTGAGCGAGAGGTTTAAGGATTTTTTTCATTGTTTAAAAAACTTTCCTAACCAATGGCTTTTAATTTGTCGCTGATATTTATTCACATCCCCAAAAACCAACAGCGAACTTGGCGGATGCGTATGTTCCAAACTCAACTGCGTAAAATCATTATTGTGTGAGAAATACATCGGAATGCATACCATGTCTGGTGTCATCACCAACAACATATCAGGTGGGTCAAACGTGATGCCGTCCGTAGAAATCACATTAATAGTATTGGTATAAATTTTTTCTTCTTTTAAAATCTCACCTGATCTGGCTTTTACCAAAATCAAACGCCCTTCTTCCTTGGCAGGATTCAAACGCATATTCGGCAAAATAAGTTTTGTCGATGCCTTTTCCGATAATTGTATCATGTTTGATGAACTAACCAGTGATCCCTTTGGGATTTTTGTCATACCACCGGGAAATTCCCCTTGAAAGCTGACCGCCGCAGTTTTTGAGAAAAATTGAATGTTGCCACGCCATGTTGGAACCGTTTCCATATGATCAGACACAGCAAGAATTTCTAAGTCATTTGATAATTTTTCAGGATATAAAAATAAAAACGGAGAGCAATCATCGTCGCACTCCTCAGGCAGGTCATTATTTGTGAATCGTTGTATTGAATCGGGTTCAATATTATCCAAATAACGAACCTGCCATTTTTTACCGTCACTCCATGTCACATGCGCGTGCTGCGTAACGGATTTTTTGCCTGTTTCAACACACGAAAAATTGACCAATGTCACCGCACTGTCAATTCCTTTTATTCGTGGCATAAAATAATAATTCATGGATTAATCTTGCCTTGTGAAAATGAAATTCGCAATCCCCGAGCCGCATTCACGTGTTTGAGATATTTTAAACCCAGCCTTTTCCAACATTGCAATAACACGTTGATCATAATCATTAGGTTCAATATTTAATTCAATCAACACCGATTTTACAGCAGGATTTTTAAGAGTCTTTTGCGCACCTTCAATAATCAAATCTTCAATTCCATCAACATCAATTTTTATATGGTTTGGAATATCACATTCAAATTGTTTAATAAAATCATCAACGCTGTACCCTATCATTGTGTGTTTATAAACGGGTGTGAAATCTTGTCCAAATTGATTACGGTTTTCACCAAATGTTGAATGAGCCGTTGCCGCGTCCGTTGTCGTCATATTCAAATCCGCAATCTGGGTTTTATTGGATAACGCGATTGGAAAGGCAGACACAATATCACTAACCTGATTTAACTCTATATTTTTAACCAACAAAGGAAAGTTAGAAGGCGATGGTTCAAAGGCCATTGTTTTTATTGACCGCATTGCCCCTGCATAAAGGGTGTAACAGCCAACATTTGCACCGATATCCCACAAAATATCATCTTTATCAAAATGATCAATCCATTCAATT
>JAUHXB010000283.1 GCA_030427215.1 Alphaproteobacteria bacterium
TTAAAAATACCACCTGAATTTTGCTATTATGCCTTTAATGATAAAGAGCCAGAGCAAATACCTAGGCTTTGGAAAATTACACAACAAGACAGGGCACGTTTTCAAAATAATGATGATGTTGCTATGGGCTTAAAAAGCTTAATCCAAAATATTGAATCAAGATTAATTGGCAAAGAAGAAGTCTTAGACCAAATGCATCACGTTTTCTCATCAGCTCTAATGCAAGGCTATGAAAAAATGGAGGATTTAGTCGAAAATACAGGATCATCAGATCGGGTGAATGAAATTCGTAATATACTAATCCCCTTTTTGCCGAAAAAAATGCATCCATTTATTCCCGATCACCATAGAGATTTTATTCACCCATCGCGACGCCACCAGGTTTCGAGGACCATGCCATAGAGTGATTGGTTTTCGGGGCGGTTAATAGAGGACCACCGTGCAACGTAATCTTTGCCTGTAAAATAAAGCGGTATAAAGATATGCGCATCCATGATGGCATTATCCAATGTCTTGGCGTGTTGGGTTAAATCATCATAGGTTTTTGCATTCGCCAAATTATCAATAATGGCATCAATTTTTTTATCACAAATCCCACTGTAATTACGTGACCCTATGTTATTCGCGGCATCACACCCCCAATAAATACGTTGTTCCGTTCCAGGGGACAGGGAATTAATCCATCGCCATGACACCATATCATAATCATAATCATTCAACGCCCCGAAAAATTGAGCCGTATCCAGCGTGCGAATATTTAATGTGACTCCCAACCGTTTGAGATCACGTTTATACCCAAGAGCAATTTTTTCTTCCTGCGGGTTATTCAGGATGAGCGATAATGTGAATCTTTCACCGTCTTTTAAGGCCCACCCTGCCTGATCTAATAATTCCGATGCGGTCTTTAAATTTGTTCTCTTGTCCTGTTGTCCAAATTGGAAATCACCTTGCAATGATGAATTGGGAAATGTTGATTCAATACGTTTTGCACCGCCCCCCATCAATGTTCGGTTGACCCAATCAAAATCAAACGCCATGGACAGCGCCTGCCTAACACGAATATCATTCAATGGCGCACGGCGCGTGTTGAATATAAATCCACGCGCGGGTTCGGGGCGGGAATGGGATAATTCTTCGGTTAAATATCCACCATCCGCATCATAATTCACCTGCCATTTTGCAGGGTTAAATTCACGGCGAACATCACATTCTCCTGATTTAAATGCCTCTATCGCGACCTGTTCATCGCGGTAATAATCAAACACCATATGATCAAAATTATAATGCCCAATATGAACGGGATTATCCTTTGCCCAGTAATCCGTGACCTTTTCAAAGGTGATGGATTTGCCTTGGTCAACAGCACTGATTTTATAAGGGCCATTGCCTAGTGGGATATCAAGGGATGTTGCATCAAAGTCTCGCGCGCCCCAATGTGCCTTTGAATAAATTGGCATCATCGCCAAAATGAGGGCGGTTTCACGGTCATAGCCTTCACCAAAATGAAATGCGATTTCACGGTCATTTTTAACATCGGTTTTTTCAACAAGCTTGTAAACATTGCGTGTGTTGGGTTTCCCCTTATCCCGTAATGTTTCAAATGAAAATTGAACATCCGCTGTTGTGATGCGCGATCCATCATGGAATATCGCATTGGGGTTTAGGGTGAATGTAATGGATGACCGATCATCAGGCATGCTCACCTTTTCCGCAATCACCCCATAGAGGCCAAATGG
>JAUHXB010000039.1 GCA_030427215.1 Alphaproteobacteria bacterium
GATTGGTGTCGGCGACATGGGCGGTGATGTGTTTGGAAATGGAATGTTGCTTTCCCCTCATATTCGCCTCATCGGCGCATTTAATCACCTGCATATTTTCTGTGATCCCACCCCTGATGTATCAGCATCATTTAAGGAACGTCAGAGATTATTCAGGGCCGTGAAAGGATGGGATGCGTATAACGAAAAAATATTATCAAAGGGCGGTCGTATTTATTCGCGGTCTGATAAGTCATTGAAATTAACACCTGAAATTCAATCCCGATTTGGTCTTGATAAAAAAGAAGTATCGCCGCAAGAATTAATGCACGCCATGTTGCAATCGGAAATGGATCTGATGTGGTTTGGTGGCATTGGAACATATATCAAGGCACCCAATGAATCGCATGTGGATGTTGGCGATAAGGCCAATGATACTATCCGCATTGATGCGCATCAGGTTCGCGCTCGTGTTATTGGCGAGGGGGCAAATTTGGGCGCCACTCACGCCGCGAGGATTTGTATGAATTTATTGGGTGTGAAATGTTATGCCGATTTCATTGATAATTCGGGCGGTGTGAATTCGTCTGATTTGGAAGTGAACATTAAAATTCTATTTCAACAGGTCATGCAAAACACAAAACTATCAGTCAAAGACCGCAATAAGATTTTGGAAAAAATGACGGACGATGTCTCAGATTTGGTCCTTCGCAATAATTACCAACAAACACAGGCCATATCAGTGGCGGCGCATGGTGCATATGATAAGTTATCATCTCACGTGGCCTTGATTGAACATCTGGAGGACAATTTCGATCTCAATAGAGAGATTGAAAATTTACCTGATAATACTGCGATTGAAAATCGTTCTCGTGATAATCACGGGTTTACAACTGCGGAACTCTCAACCTTGATTTCCTATACAAAAATTAAATTATTTCAGGATTTATTGGACAGTAATCTGCCTGATGACCCGGCCTTCCAAGATTGGATGACGGCTTATTTCCCCGACCTTATTCAGGACAAATATAAAATTGAGATGAATAATCATCGATTGAGGCGTGAAATTATTGCTACGCAATTGGCCAATTCAATAGTGAATCGTATGGGCCCAACATATATGATGAATCAAACATCAAAAACAGGGATTCCCGCATGCACAATTGCACGTGTCTATTTCATTGTCCGCGAGGTTTTTGATATTCGTGATTTATATAGTGATATTGAATCTCTGGATAATAAGGCCAAAGCCATTGCGCAAATTGAGGCGTTGAACGAAATAGCCGATTTTATTGATTATACGTCTACATGGTTTTTAAAGGAATATAAGGGCGAAAACCTAAAAGAAACTCAATTAATTAATCTTGAGAGATATTATAAAAAATCATTCCAGAAAATCCTGAAGATTATTGATAAAGTTCTGCCAGAGTCATCTTTGGTCTTTATCGATAACCGTCAATCCTCCTATGTCGATCAAGGGTTTTCAAAGGGCACGGCAAGACGTATTGCCATGTTACCAATCATGAACACCATGTGCGATATTATTAAGATAAGTGATCATATGGGGCATGATTTAGGAACAGTTGCAAAGGTGTATTTTGCCTTAAACGAAGCCCTATCATTTGTTTGGTTGCGAGATCAATCAAGGGGAATAGATGCGGAAAATCGATGGGAATCCGAAACATTAAAGGGAATTATTGATCGTTTGTACGTGACACAGGCCGAATTGACCAAACGGATTGTAAGTGAGACATGCTCTGGTAAAAAATGTCCGACCCACCCTGTTGAAGACTGGATGCATGGTAATAAAGATGCAATTCAGCCTATTAAAGATGTGATTGATAAAATCAAAAGCTCTGAAGATGTAAATTTTGCGATGTTAACATCTATTGAAGTTCGGTTGGAGCAATTGGTTTAATGGAGTATTTTTAGGGCATCACCAACGCTTAGAGGTTTACCAAATAAATATCCTTGCCCTTCAATACAGCCGATTTGTTGAAGGATTTTGAGGTCGTCTTCGGTTTCAATACCCTCGGCAATCACGCCCAAATCAAATGTTTTGGCCAGGCCGACAATCGCCTGAATAATATCCATTCCCTTTTGATTATCGCGCGTGCGCTTGGTGAAGCTTTTATCAATTTTAATCCCATCAATGGCAAATTTATGGAGATAGCCAAGGGATGAATAGCCAACACCAAAATCGTCAAGTGCTATGCTGACACCCAATTCTTTTAACCCATCTAATATTTTTGCGGCTTTATCTGCATTTCCGATAAAGGCGCTTTCTGTAATTTCAAGTTTTATGTGATGCGGGTCAATATTGGCGTTATTTAAAACATCTGAAATTCCCATCACCATGGAATCATCTTCGAAATTCACCCCTGATAAATTGACGCTAATAAACGGTTTATCGACACCTGATACGGCATCATGCATCTTTGGAATAATGTCACAGGCCATTTCCAACATTTTCCTGTCAATCGCTTGAATAAGACCTAATCTTTCGGCAATAGGGATAAAATCATCAGGCATGATAATGCCACGATCTTGATGATGCCAACGGATCAGCGTTTCAAACCCAATAATTTTTTGATCGGCGAGGGATACGATTGGTTGTAAATAAGGCTTAAAGTCACCTTTATCTAATGCGCGGCGAATTTCCTGTTCCAACGCTAATTCTTTTAACGCATCGGCCTTACGAAGTGAGAAGTCTGTTAATGATGTTGGGCTATGAAACGCTTTACCCGCTGTGGATAAAACGCGCCCAAAAACTTCGCCGTCATCACTGTTTTCAATACGTGAAAATCTGTACCGTTCAATAAGCAAACTGAATAACGATGTTACAATAGGGTCTAAACCTTTCAGTCGGTCTTCCAAAATATTTGATGAAATCAGGTACGCAACGGTGTCTTCCGCCGCAATGGCGGATGCCGACCGTAACCCCGGTTCCATCAACGCCATTTCACCGAATAAATCACCTGTGCGCAATGTGGCAACGGTTTTTTCATCTTCTTCGCCACGGCATCGGATAATTTCAACCTGACCAATTTCGAGGATATAGCCATTATCGCGGATATCCCCTTCGTTAAAGATGATATCGCCTTTTTTGAACGTTTTGCGCTTAACCTGTAATGAATTTGAATCCATGCTTTATGTATGCTTAATTTGCGTTGTGTTCTCAATCCCAAAACTAATTATGAAGGGAAAGAGTTAACAAAAACATAAGTGATATGAACTATAAATTAATCAATGTCGCGTTACCGCCTGATGCGGTTGTATCAATGCTGATTGATTTTTCGGATGAGAAGGCGTGCAGGTAATATGGCCCTCCGGCCTTTGGCCCTGTTCCTGATAACCCACGCCCGCCAAATGGTTGAACGCCGACTACTGCGCCTGTTTGACCACGATTAATATAAATATTTCCTGCACGGATTTTATTGGCAATGTCATTTTGTTTTGTTTCAATGCGGCTGTGCAATCCAAAGGTCAGGCCGTATCCTTTGGCATTAATCTGTTGAATCAAATCATGTAATTCGTTCTCTTTATAACGGATAATATGCAGGATGGGGCCAAAGGCCTCTGTCTCAATCATGGATAAATCATCAATTTCCGCCGCGATAGGGGTGAAATATGTACCGTATCCGTCCAATCGTGCGTCGTGCGGTGATTCCACAAATTCTTTTGAAATGCCTTCCAATTTCGCGCGGTAATGAACCAAATTATTTTTGGCTTCTTCATCAATAATCGGGCCAATATCGGTGGATAGATATTGCGGGTCACCCACGGTTAAATGATCCATTGCGCCATAAATCATGGGGATGATTTCGTCGGCTACGTCGTCCTGAACACATAAAATGCGAAGGGCGGAACATCGTTGCCCGGCCGATCCAAATGCGGAATGGATAACATCGTCTGTGACTTGTTCGGGCAGGGCGGTACTGTCGACAATCATCGCGTTTAACCCACCTGTTTCGGCGATTAATGGAATGATTGGGCCATCTTTATCCGCCAATTGGCGTTGGATTATTTTGGCAACATCGGTTGACCCCGTAAAGGCCACGCCATGAATATTTTGCCCCACCAATTTTGCGCCAATATCTCCATCACCATGGAGGAGGGCAATGACGTTTTCAGGAACGCCTGCCTCCATCATTAATTCTATAGCATAGGTTGCGATTGCGGGTGTTTGTTCCGCGGGTTTTGATATCACGCAATTTCCCGCGACAAGCGCCGCAACAATTTGCCCTGTAAAAATGGCAAATGGAAAATTCCAAGGAGAAATACACAGGAATATGCCGCGGCCTTCCAAGCGTAAGGCATTATATTCGCCTGTTGGCCCTTGCAATTCTTGTTCAATGAAATGATGCTTTGCCTGCGCGGCGTAATAACGGCAAAAATCGACTGCTTCGCGAACTTCACCGATGGCATCGGCAATCGTTTTTCCTGCTTCACGGGTGAGGAGCGCCATAATTTCATGCATATTGTCTTCATATAAATCGGCAATTTTATTGAGGATTTCTGATCGATCAGCTACAGGGCGGTTATTCCAGGCATCAAACCCACCATTCAAAACATCCATCGTGTTTTTAATATGATCGCCCAACGCATAATAAACATGCCCCACGACATCATGACGGTTGGATGGATTGATATTGTCTAACTGTTGACCATTACTATGTGATTGACCGTTAATTAAGCATGGAGCGTGATAGGATTGATCGGCCTTATCATTCATCACATTGAATAATTTTTCTAACGATGGTCGGGCAAATAAATCTATGCCTTTTGAATTGTCGCGGTCACTGTAGATATTGTCAGGCATCGGAATATATGGGTGTGTGTGATTGCCATCTTTGGCATTGGCAATATCAATTGGGCTTTTGATTAAATCATCAATTGATTTTGTTTGATCGTAAATTTTATTCACGAATGAGGAATTCGCACCATTTTCCAACAGCCTGCGAACCAAATAGGCTAATAAATATTTATGCGTCCCAACAGGGGCGTAAACACATACAGGAATATCCATCGATAGAACCTGATTATATAATTGATCTCCCATGCCATAAAGCCGTTGAAAAATAATGTTGGATGTATCATCTCCCGCCATATCCAACACGGCGGCAACCGTATGCGCGTTATGCGTTCCAAACATGGGGTAAAGGACATCACGGTTTGCCAATAATTTTTTCGCGCACGCCAAATACGATAAATCCGTATTTTCCTTGCATGTGAAAACGGGGTATCCCTCATGCCCTTCAATTTGTGCGTGTTTGATTTCGGTATCCCAATATGCCCCTTTGACAAGGCGAATGGCGATTTTACGGTTATGATCTTGTGCCCAATTGATCGCCATATCAATGATTGCACCTGCGCGTTTGTGGTAGGCCTGAACCGCAAATCCAAACCCTTCCCATGTATCAAAATCTGGATTTTGGATGATGTTGTGAATGATGGATAGGGATAAATCTAAACGGTCGCATTCTTCGGCATCAACGGTCAGATTTAAACGATATTCCGATGCAATGATGCAAAGCTCGGTTAATTTTTCGGTTAAAATGGATTCTGCCTTTTCCCATTGTGCAAATTCATATCGCGGATAAAGCGCGGAGAGTTTGATCGAAATGCCAGGGTGTTCGATGACAGGTTTTTTACGATTATCGTATGACAGTCCAATTTCACGAATGGCATGGGTGTAGGCATTGAAATAATAATCCGCGTCTTTTGTTGTGCGCGCCCCTTCGCCCAACATATCAAAATTATAGATATATCCTTTTTCAACAGATGGTTTTGCGACCTTGATCGCTTCTTCGATATCACGGCCCAACACGAATGTTTTCCCCATAATCTGCATCGCCTCAAACGTCGCCTTACGGATAAAGGGCATGCCGATTTTGCCAATCATGCTGTCCATCACTTTTTGCGACAATGATAATCCAATACCTGATATCGTTGCGGACATGCTGTTGGCCTGTTCAAACAAAGCTGACCAGTCGCCATCGGATAATTTATCTTGGATAAGCAGATTAGCCGTTGCGACATCGGGTATACGCAACAACGCTTCCGCCAAAGTCATCAACGCAAGGCCTTCTTCGGATGTTAAATCATATGATTGCATGAGCGCGTTAAAACCTTTTAGGTCTTTATGACGGGCGCGAATGGTTTCAATAAAAACACGCGCTTGTTGTGCCACGCGGTCATTATTGAGATTGATATCTTTTAAAAACCCATTAACAAGGACATTTTCATCGACAAATTTAAGATCGTAAAAATCACTCATGATAAAAAGCTTATCACGTCAACGGGCTATAATTAAACGGATTTTAAAATAATTGTAAATCGGGCGCCAATCTTTTGTCCCTGATCATCATATCGGTTTTCGGCAAAAATCTGACCATCATGGGCATCGATAATTTGTTTACAAATCGCCAGACCTAACCCTGAATTATTGCCAAATCCTTCACTGTCTGGACGTTCAGTGTAAAAACGATCAAAAATTGTTTCCAATTTATTATTTGGAATACCTGGCCCGTTATCATCAATTGTAATGTGCCAGTGCGCACCCTGTTTTTCAACCATGAGTGACACATCATTCGAAAATGATTTTGCATTGGATAGCAAATTATCAAAAACCTGTCCCATTCGCGTATCAACACCACGGATACAAATTGAATCATTTTCAGGCAAATTATATTTTGCACCATAATAATCACAAATATCGGCAATCATGCCACGCATGCAAAACACATCCATTTCTTCGCGGGAAATTTCCGCATCCAACCGCGATGATTTTGAAATATCGGTGATAAGCCGATCCAGCCGATCCACATCATGCAAAATTACCTGCATCAAACGATTTCTATCGTCCTCATTCTTAACAATCGATACCGTTTCAACCGCACTACGCAATGATGTTAGTGGGTTTTTCAGCTCATGCGCAACATCGGCGGCAAAGGCCTCAATGGAATCCAATCTCTGGGCCAATGCGTCCGTCATAGCACGCAAGGATAGCGACAAATCACCAATTTCATCTTGTCGTTTTGACAGGTTTGGAATATCCGCGCCGCGCCCAAAATTGCGTTGAACATCCTCTGCCGCCTTTGACAATTTTTTCAAAGGCCGTGCAATTGCACCTGATAAATAAAGCGACAATATGCCCGTCACACCCAGGGCAATGAAAAACAAGAACACAACGTCACGTTGCATTTGACGGATGGTTTGTTCAATTTGATTACCATCACGTGTTAAATATACAACGCCCATCACACGGTCCATATTTTTAACAGGAACGGCGGCCGATAAGATAATGTCTTTTGGCCCTGGTCTATCCATTGGTTTACACCATTCGGATGATGATAATTCACCGTCCAATGCGCGTTGGACATCTGGATATACAAATCCGGTCAATGTTGTTTTATTATCAGATGGGTAATCTTGTAATTGCAAAGATGATGGCAATAAATCCAAAATAAAATCGAGCGATGCCTCAACTGGTTGGTCTAAAAACCCTTGTTTACTCGATCCTGGCCCCATTTCAATCACACTGACAGGGCCCGAAAGCCAATCACTATCCCCCATTAATGTGCCATCAAAATCATATAGGCGAATGCGGCTGGTTGTTGTTTGACCAAGCCGACGGATCATTTTCCGTGCAGGATAACGGGCAAGGCGATCAAGCATAAGGATGCGTGCACCACGTTCCCCACGCCTTAGCATCGGGCCTTGAACTTGGGCGGCTTCCGCAATGGCGCCCGCGTATATTCTGGCCTGTCTCTCAAGCGTTTTTAATTCTGTTTTGATTAAATTATTTTCGTATTGCCCAAGGTAAATGAGCCCAAAGGCCAAAACCACCAACGCAACGCCGTTGACCGCAAAAATTTTAAGCGTTAGGCGGGATAATATGCGTTTGGATTGATCGGACATTACTCTTTATATTTATAACCAACACCATATACCGTGTCGATATGGTCGAATGTATCATCCACGACCTTGAATTTTTTACGGATCCGTTTGATATGAGAATCGATTGTGCGGTCATCCACATAAATCGCATCTCCATAAGCGATATCCATCAGGGAATCGCGTGATTTCACATGCCCCGGACGTACGGCCAAGGCCTTCACCAGTAAAAATTCAGTCACGGTTAAATTGACTTCCTGCCCGTTCCATAAACATAAATGACGGTCTTCATCCAATGTCATATTGCCAACGGTGATTGTCACCGCATCATCGGGATTGTCATTCACCGCCGCACGCATTTCATTCCGACGTAAAATTGCGCGAATCCGCTCAATCAAGAGGCGTTGCGAAAATGGTTTGGTAATATAATCATCCGCGCCCATACGAAGGCCCAAGACCTGATCAATTTCATCATCTTTTGAGGTTAAAAATATAAGGGGCACAGATGATTTTTCACGGATTTTGGTTAAGACCTCCATCCCATCCATACGAGGCATTTTGATATCACTAACCACCAAATCAACGGGGTTAAGCTCTAACCCCTTTACCGCGGCCTCGCCTTCCATATATGTTTTAACGTCAAAGCCCTCGGCCTCCAACGCCATGGATACGGATGTTAAAATATTGCGGTCATCATCGATAAGCGCAATTTTGGCGGCGGTTTGTGTGTCGGTCATTTGTTTGAGTTCCCTTGTTATCTTCATAATTTCGTCATTGCCTGAATTTATAGAATAAATTCTAAGGCAATCCAGACTATAAAACAAACATCTCTGGATTACCCTAGAATTTGATAAATCAAATTCGGGTAATGACGCTATTTTTATATTAAACTAGGAGAATAAGGCAAGGCCAAGATGATTTAAGGCAAATCAAAGGCATAAAAAAACCACCCATAAAAGGGTGGTTTTTGGTGAATTACAAATGCGCCAAAGATCG
>JAUHXB010000284.1 GCA_030427215.1 Alphaproteobacteria bacterium
TCCAAACTGTGTATGAAATTCCAGTAAGAAAGGAAAACACCCTGCAAAATTCATTGCCCCGACACATATTGTTTTGCTACGCCCCACGGATCGGTCTGTTGAAAAGGCAACAATAGTCGGGATCATACCAAACACGACAATAATCGCCGTTGGTAAAAAAATAAGCCCTAAAACAAGTATGATCAAAATTGATAGTTTTAACCTCATTATCAAATTGTCCCCTGATAATGTAGCATTATGAAGCCTATGATAATAAGGGCAGAGATTATACCAGAGATTGTGGCAGCCCATTCGCGCCCCTTACGTTCTGAAAAAAACTTTGGTTTTGCAAGCTTTTGTTTTATGCTGTCAAATTCTAGACTGTATTCTTTATAGCGTAAAATAGCCCTACGAAATGCGATTTGATCTTTTTTGATTTTTTGTTCGTTTTCTAAAATGCTCAAAAGATTTTGCAATATACCGTTGTCTTTTTCCACTTCTATATCTTTTTTTAGTTTTTCTTGTCTATCTTTATCATGAAAACGTTCGATAAGTGGTTCTGCATAATGAACTAACCAACTTGTTAAATTAGGCAATGGTCCGACATCATAAAATTTTTGGATAGAGGCAAGAACTTTTAAGTTTGCCATGATATATTTATGCCTATCTCCTGAGGATAAGTCGTACGTATGTGGTTCAATTAATCGCGCATCCCTACAAATAAGAAAACACGCAATATGTTTGTCAATAATTGTTTCTGGATAATTACCACTTCTATTTTTCGCAAATTGTTCAAGGGCTACTATAAGATCTTTTGGATTGAGGACAAAATATTCCTCTACGTAGGGGCTTAAGCAATGAACGGATGGGTTAAGAAAATAAAGGCAGCGTTCTATTTCGCTAACAAGTTGTTTTTTTTGAAGAAATCCTTTTATCTTTTCAAATGTTTGTATGTGTTCGGATACATCCCTATTCATATCTGCAGAAGTTGATAGCCAAAAATAAATAGTGCCATTGTTAAATAGGTCTATAAAATTAGCCAATCCCTTTTTCCCAATAAAAAGATCAGCAAGAACATTTCCAAGGGCGTTAATATGAAATGACATCGTTCTGTATCTTATGGGGGCATTGGGATCGAGGGCAATAGATATGCGTGGTATTAAACGATCCCAATATCCTACGCCAACACCACCTTCTTTAGCACTCTCTAATGCCAAATTATACCGCTCTTTAATCTCAACACTCCCTAAAGAACGCTCAATCCAATGTGTTAATTCACTGCTTTCGAGCAAATGAACGGCATCTTGAGGATTATTCATCATTCGAAATGCAAGCGTCCTTGCATATAAAAATTTCTTTCCATCGAACTCTAGGGCGCGTGCGGCCTTTTTAATTTTTATGGGTTGTTTCGAACTTAAGCGGCGACCATCGAGCCAATCACGCCTCCCGCCGAACCCTCCCAGGTTTTTCCCGGGCTGATCGACGGCCAGAGCTTCGTGCGTCCGAACGCCTTACCAGCAAACAGCGCGCAGCTGTCCGTCACCCAGATCACCACCAGCCAAAGATCCGCGTACCATTCGGCCTCGGCATATTCCTTGGATTGGGTCGAGCCCATCAGATAGCCGGTGACGGCCCAAGCGCAAAACAGGTTGTAGCCGATGAGCACGACCCAGGGACTGACAGAGTCGGCCAGGCGAGCGCGGGAGGTGCGTTGCAAGACGTGGAAAGACGTGGC
>JAUHXB010000285.1 GCA_030427215.1 Alphaproteobacteria bacterium
TCTATCAGGAAACCGCAATTTTGAAGGGCGGATTAATCCGCATATTAAATCAAACTATCTAGCCTCACCGCCATTGGTCGTTGCTTATGCTTTGGCGGGGTCAATGTTGATTGACGTTTATAAGGATAGTTTGGGTAAAGATAAAGATGGCAATGATGTTTATTTAAAAGATATCTGGCCTTCAAACGATGAAATTCAACGCGAAGTTGAAAATGCATTGACGCCGGAAATGTTTAAGGACCGATATGCCGATGTCTTTAAAGGGCCTGAAGAATGGCAGGCGGTTCAAAACGCAACGGGCCAAACATATGATTGGTCGGATGCATCAACCTATATCCAAAACCCTCCGTTTTTTGAGGGCATGACATTGGAAGGCACGCATGGTGGTGATATCCATGATGCGAATATCTTGGCGATATTGGGTGATTCCACAACAACGGATCATATTTCACCCGCTGGTGCGATTAAGGCCGACAGCCCCGCAGGTTCTTATTTACAAGAACATCAGGTTCCAATTAAAGAATTTAATTCCTATGGATCTCGCCGCGGAAATGACCGTGTGATGACACGCGGAACATTCGCCAATATCCGCATCAAAAATGAAATGTTGGATGGGGTCGAGGGCGGCATGACAAAATATGTTGTCAGTGGCGAAGAAATGCCAATTTACGATGCCGCAATGAAATACCAATCCGAGGGAACGCCCTTGGTCGTTGTCGCGGGGAAAGAATATGGCACGGGGTCATCCCGCGATTGGGCGGCAAAAGGGACACGACTATTGGGCGTAAAGGCCGTGTTGGTTGAAAGTTTTGAACGGATTCACAGGTCAAATTTGGTTGGAATGGGCGTCTTGCCCTTACAATTTAAAGATGGTGAAACACGTCAATCTTTGGGCCTCACAGGTGACGAAACAATCAGTGTAACAGGCGTGGATGGTGACCTTACCCCGCGTCAGGATGCAACGGTTAGCATCACTTATAAGGACGGCAAAACGAAAAACATCACGGCAATGGTTCGCCTTGATACCGCGGACGAGGTCGATTATTTCCGCGCCGGTGGTATCTTGCATTATGTTTTAAGGGACATGGCGAAGTAATGATTTAGGAAGTTAGGCCAAACCATCCTGAAGAGAATGTACCTATCTTTCCATTGCGTTCGCATTGCACTGTAATCATATGTGGGTATTCTTCTGTAGAGCTTCTAGCAACTTTTCTACCCTTTATTACAGAATGCACAGCAATTACATCAAAAGTGTCTTTCGCTTCAAAGCCTTCTCTGCCAAATATTTCAATAAATTTTTGAGCGTGAGGTTGATATGGGACTAGCTTTTGTCCTTCTAAGGTTGCACCTAAAGTTGCTGCGCTTGTAAAGTTTGTTGTAGTATTCATTTTTTTTTGGTCGTTTCTATTAAATTTATAATTATTAAATCATAAAATATAAACTATGTCAATATTTTTGTTTTCACAGGAAGAAGCTAAGGCTAAATAAATTCGTCATCCTGGCGAAGGTTTAAATATTACAACCTTGTAGAGCGGTAAGCATTCCATTTGGTTTATATGGCGGAAGACCATAAAAGCCTAGCGGATCGAACAAATGATTAGCACGATAGGAAAATGAGGTAAGCTCTCCGCCTGAATCACAGAATACGCTTTCGACCCTACCAGTCGCATAACCGTCCCAAACTTCCTTTGTCGGGAAACAGGCCTTTAT
>JAUHXB010000286.1 GCA_030427215.1 Alphaproteobacteria bacterium
CGCCTCCATATTATGGGGCATCGTCCGAATGGTGATATCATCGGATGGGGTATCGTGGTTTTGTATGGCTTCGACTGCGGACATGGATGCCACTATAGAAAAAGATCAGGGGAAATGCGACTCATTTGTATGGGAATTTTTAAAATTGTGATGTAAACTATGATCATGACAATTGCAACAGACCTTGATGGCGTTTATGCCGTGAACACAATTTCCGACTATGATGGACCTTTGCAAAAAAAGAGCGATGGCCAAACCGAAATTATTGATGGAAAAACACACCGTATTGACGGTGCGGGATGTGAATGGAATTCAACATTCACATGGATTGACGATACAAAAGCGGAAGTGTTAATGACATCCATTGCCGACCCGTTAAACGCCGATCCTGATTTCCTTCTTGCCCGCCCTGATGGAAGCCCGACCAGCGACCCAGTGACATATGAAACGACGCTAAAGGTCATGCGCAAGGGCGATAAAGTTCAAATGACGGGAACCATTAATTACGGTAACGAAACGGTCATTTTAACCATGCGCAAAAACGGTTAAATCGCGCTTGCGTTTATAACGCTTAAACGGTATAAATCCTTCGAATTTAAAAATAAAACAAGGATTTAAAATGACACAACATACATTATCAATCATCAAACCTGATGCAACAAAACGCAACCTAACAGGCGCAATCAATATGCGTTTTGAAGAAGCTGGCCTTCGCATTGTTGCGCAAAAACGCGTACAATTGTCACGTGCCGAAGCCGAAGGATTTTACGCAGAACATTCCGAGCGTCCATTTTTTGGTGAATTGGTTGATTTCATGATTTCCGAACCTGTTGTTTTACAAGTTCTATCTGGTGATAACGCGATTGCGAAAAATCGTGAAATCATGGGTGAAACAAATCCAGATAACGCTGCCGAAGGTACAATCCGCAAGGATTTCGCGTTAAGCATTGGTGAAAATTCAGTTCATGGTTCAGATTCAGAAGACTCCGCAGCGCGTGAAATTTCATACTTCTTCGCGGGAACTGAAATCACAGCATAATTTACACATTATTACTTTATTAAGGAGGCCTTTGGGCCTCTTTTTTATGCAATCGACAAAAATTGATAAACACCATACAATTTTAAAATGATTGATACATATCCTCTTTATAAGATTATTGATGATGCAGCGCGTGATTTCCCAGATGCCAATGGATTTGATTTTTTAGGCAAAAAATTCAAATGGCGTGAATTAGGCGCGGCGGTCAATGCATTTGCTCGTGGTCTGCAAGATGCCGAAGTTGAACCCGGCACAAAAATCGGCCTTTGCCTTCCCAATTGCCCTCAATATCTGGTTGCCTATTACGGTGCGTTAAAGGCGGGAATGACGGTTGTGAATTACAATCCCCTATACGCCAAGGATGAATTAGAATACCAAATTAACGATAGCGAAACCGAAATCATGGTGACGCTCGATTTAAAAGTCACTTACGATAAAGTTGGGGAGATGCTATCGCGTACAAAAACATTAAAACACATCATTGTGTGTCGCTTTGTCGATGTATTGCCCTTCCCTAAAAATCTGTTATTCCCAGTCTTTAAATCAGGTGACATTGCAACATGGCCACGCGATGACCATCATTTTGATTTGGATGATGTGATGAATTTTGAAGGCCTGCCCAAACCCGTCGACAT
>JAUHXB010000040.1 GCA_030427215.1 Alphaproteobacteria bacterium
CGGCAATTGAGCCATTGGTGGTTAAGCCAAAGCAAAATGATAAACCCATCCCCCAAAAATCATTAAATTTAAAGCCCAGCAATGATGATTGGGATTTTCCACCGCTGGATTTATTACAAGATCCACCTGTACAAAAAGGCGAGCAATTGGATGATCAGGCCCTGCAACGCAACGCCATGATGTTGCAACAGGTTTTGGAAGATTTCTCGATTCAAGGTGAAATCGTCAAAATTCACCCTGGCCCCGTCGTGACACTCTATGAATTGGAACCAGCCCCTGGCACAAAATCATCCCGCGTTATTGGATTGGCGGATGATATTGCAAGGTCCATGTCGGCCATATCCGTGCGATGTGCCGTTGTGCCAGGACGTAATGTGATCGGAATTGAAATTCCAAATAAACACCGCGCCATTGTTTACATGCGCGATGTATTAGCAGGCAAAGAATACCAAAACACGAAATGCAAATTGCCATTGGTGTTGGGTAAAGATATTGGTGGGCAACCCATTATTGCCGATTTGGCGCGTATGCCTCACCTGCTTGTCGCCGGTACAACTGGGTCTGGTAAATCCGTTGCGGTGAACACGATGTTGCTCTCCCTCCTTTACAAACTGCCCCCTGAAAAATGTCGATTCATTATGATTGATCCAAAAATGTTGGAATTATCCGTCTATAATGATATTCCGCATCTTCTCTCCCCCGTTGTGACTGAACCTGGAAAAGCTGTTGTTGCCCTGAAATGGGCAGTCAATGAAATGGAAGATAGATACCGCGCCATGTCAAAAGTGGGCGTTAGAAATATTGATGGATATAATGAACGCATCAAACAAGCCCGTGAAAAAGGCGAAGTTTTATCCCGCCGTGTGCAAACAGGGTTTGACCCCGATACAGGAAAACCAACATACGAAGAACAACCGATTGAATTGGTCGAACTGCCCTATATCGTCATCATCGTTGATGAATTTGCCGATTTAATGTTGGTGGCAGGAAAAGAGGTTGAAAACACTATTCAACGCCTTGCCCAAATGGCGCGTGCGGCTGGTCTACATATTATCATGGCGACACAACGCCCATCGGTCGATGTTATTACAGGTGTTATCAAAGCAAACTTTCCCACCCGGATTTCGTTTCAGGTGACATCCAAAATTGATTCCCGAACCATTTTGGGCGAAGGCGGGGCCGAACAATTATTGGGAATGGGTGACATGTTATTCATGGCAGGTGGCGGTCAAATCAAACGAGTTCACGGACCATTCGTTGCCGATGACGAGGTCGGCGACGTTGTTGACCATGTAAAATCACAAGGTGAACCCGATTATATGGACACATCTGTTGGTGGTGGTTCAGATGGCGGAAACGGCGTGTTTGATATGTTTGGCGAAGGTGGAGACAGCGATGAATCCGTTGATGAATTATATGATGAGGCCGTGGCAATTATTGCCCGCGAAGGTAAGGCATCAACATCATTCATTCAACGGCATTTACAAATAGGATATAACCGTGCCGCACGGATTATTGAGGAAATGGAACGCCAAGGTGTTGTTTCACCCGCAACGGCCACCGGTAAGCGTGAGGTTTTGGTGGGGGAGCGTTAAAAACCGCCTTACACACAGGCCTGATAAATAATCTCCCTCAATTCATCAAGACCAATTTTTTTATCGCTGCTGGTCAAATGAGGATTGGGAAAAGCAGCCGGATTTTTTTGTAATTGTTTTTCAACTGATTGGATTGTTTTATCAAGTTCATTGTCTTTGGCTTTGTCAGCCTTGGTTAAAATAATACGATAAGGAACCGCGGCCTTATTCAACAAATCCATCATTTCAATATCGCTTTCTTTCAATCCATGACGAGAATCGACCAAGACAAGGGCCAATCGCAATGATACGCGCCCTTTTAAATATTTCTCTAAAACTTTAATCCAGTTTTTAATCTTTGATTTAGATACTTTTGCATATCCGTACCCAGGCATATCAACAAGGTGAAACACGTCCCCGATATTGAAAAAATTGAGTTGTTGCGTTCGTCCAGGCGTATTGGATGTTCGGGCCAATTTTTTGCGACCTGTTAACGCATTGATCAATGTTGATTTTCCAACATTCGACCGCCCGGCAAAGGCAATTTCAGGCAATGTGACATCCGGCAACCAATCCAACGTATCGGCGGACGCAACAAATTCGCATTTCGATGTAAATATTTTTTCTGTATCCATAATGATTCTATATCTATATTTATTTCAGACAAAAAGAAAGGGCGGAGAGAACCCCGCCCAATCAAATTCATAAAAGTTTTCTTCTATATTAGAAGTTAACTTGTGTACCAACTGTTACTTGTGTTGAATCGATGTCGTTACCCGCACCTGTTGGGTCACGTTCGATCATTGATACTGAACCACGGAAAGACATTCCTGGGCCGTAAGCGTAGTTTACACCAGCTGTCCAACGGTCTGTTTCTGTTTCACCAGCAACATTAGAAACGTCAACTTCTTGATCATAGTATGAAAGACCAAGTTTGTAAGCACCCATTTGGTAGTCAGCACCAACAACCCAAGTTGTTGTATCTGTTTCATTTGTTTCAAGAGATGTTTCCTGATCTAAATAAGCAACACCCAAACCGAAACCAGCGAAGTCTAAGTCAACACCAGCATTCCATGTTGTTGCGTCATCTGTAAGATCATTAACAGCAACAGTTCTTGCTGTGTTTTCTGCATCATAGTTACCGTAACCAGCACCCATTGCTACGCCAACGCCTTCAAAAGCGCCTTCGTAACGTGCGGCCAATTCCCAACCATCTTCATATTGGTTAGTTTGCTCATCACCGTTAACAGCTGTTAGGCCATTACCGTCATCATTCATTGTTGGAATGTATGAGAAACCAGCTTGGAAACCGTTAAATACAGGTGTCATGTATGTGAACTTGTTGAAGTATCCTGAAACAGGGGCAACGTGGTCATAGTCCAAACGAACATTCGCACCACCTACAGTACCTGTAGAGTTGAATGTTGAAATGTACTGACGAAGACCGTCAACGTTTGAGTCAGCTGAAGGAGCAGCAACCTGTAAAAGGTAAGCAGCACCGTCTTCTTCACCAAAATTAATGCGTCCCCATCCACCAGATAGGTACATGTATGACTCTTCAATGATGCTTCCTGTAGCACCAGTTTCATCATCACGGTCCATGTTTGTTTCAACATGTACACCAACAGTTAGACCAGAGTCCAAAGTTGTTTCACCAGTGAAGTGAATTTCAGTTTCCTTACGGATGTTTGTTGAGTCCAATGAAATGTTAGCAGCTTCATCATTATCATTGTAAACGCCATAACCTTTGAAGTGACCAGCAACATCAAGTGTTAGACCTTGTGCCATCGCAGGTGTTGTTGCCAAAGCAACAAAGGCCGCGCCTGTCATAAGTAGTTTTTTCATTTTTGTATTTCTCCAAAAAAAATTAATTTACATTCATAGTAATTTACGAATTGATTTTAATATCTCTCAATTATTCATTCACGTCAATTTTACAGTACAATATCTCTGTAATTTTTCTCAGTCTGTTGCATTTTTACAACAACTTCCATTGCTATAGACAG
The DNA here is from genome assembly GCA_030427215.1 of Alphaproteobacteria bacterium. Classification (GTDB taxonomy): domain Bacteria; phylum Pseudomonadota; class Alphaproteobacteria; order Micavibrionales; family UBA1664; genus UBA1664. The sequence goes on from JAUHXB010000040.1 coordinate 3,581, forward strand.
ATCATGGTGGCAATGATAAAAATAATTCATAATAAATATAGGACAATAATATGAAACATCTCACTCTATTTCTCTTATGTGTTGCGCTTGTCGGGTGTGCTGGCGTTCAAAAGGAAGCCAAATATCCAACGGGGATGGACCGTGATGGTGTTAAACAAGACGACATCTATGGTGAAAAAGAAAGCATTTTCGGCGAAGATGGTCTTCGTATCTTTGGTGATCGCAAAAGCGATAGCGCAGGGTCAACCGATGTTATTACGGTGAATTCATATTTATGGCGTGCATCACTTGATACTGTCTCCTTCATGCCGCTGACAAATGTTGATCCATTTGGCGGGGTTATTTTAACAGATTGGTATTCTGACCCAGACAAACAAGACGAACGTTACAAATTAAATGTATTTGTGATTGGATCCCAGTTACGGTCTGACGCTATCCGTGTTTCCGCATTCCAACAAAAGAAAAAACTTGGCAAGTGGGTTGATGTGAATGTTGATTCATCTATCGCGACAAAGATCGAAGATGCGATCTTAACCCGAGCGCGTCAAATTCGTATCGCGAAAAATGAAGGTTAAACGCCACATCCATCAGCCATCACCTAATTTTAATGACCGACCCAATGGCACAGAGATACAATCCATCATTATTCATTATACGGGAATGAAAACAGCACAAGATGCGCTTAAACGACTTTGTGACCCACAGTCACAGGTTAGCGCCCATTTTACAATCGATGAAGATGGCACAATTTATAATCATGTTTCACCTGAAAAACGAGCATGGCATGCCGGGGTATCACAATGGGACGGGCGATCGAATTTTAATGATTTTTCAATTGGCATTGAATTGGTCAATCCGGGTCACGATTTTGGATACAGGGCGTTTCCTGATCTTCAAATTGATGAGCTTACCACTTTAATAAAAGATCTTTATCAACAGTTTCCGATTACCCCTGAATTGGTTTTAGGCCATTCCGATATTGCCCCAGAACGCAAACAAGACCCAGGCGAATTATTTCCATGGGATCGATTGGTAAAAGAAAATCTTGCTATTCGCCCACATGAAACAGTATAAACCATATGTGATCGGAAGATTGGGCAATCGCTTGTTTTTTGAATGAGAGGAAAGTCCGGACATTACAAAGAGATGACAGCGGGTAACACCCGCCCGGGGTAACCCGAGGGACAGTGCAACAGAAAACAAACTACCTATTTATATAGGAAAAGGTGAAAAGGTGCGGTAAGAGCGCACCGCGTTTTTGGTAACAAAGACGGCAGTGTAAACCCTGTCAGATGCAAGTCCAAATAGGCGTTCCACTATGGTGTTTCTTTGCATCGGAGTGCGGGTAGGATGCGCGAGGTGGTTGGCGACAACCATCCTAGATGAATGATTGCCGCCTGTTCTTCCCCACCGGGATGAAAATTGGCACAAAATCCGGCTTATAGATCTTCCGATCGCGTTTGATTAAACCGTTTTTGACACCGCGCTTTTCATACACCGAACTCTGCTGACTTATAAAAATCGAAACGTACAATGTCTGTTCTGGAAATATTATTCAGGATTTTTGATTTTTTAAGCGTTTTGCACACAACATCACCCTTATGATCTTCAAAAATAATATAAGCTCCCAGACTAATTAAAAGCCCTGTTAAACTCATTAAACCTATAATTATAAGTGTTAGTGTCATCGTTCTTCCCCATATAATGATTAACTTATGCCTTATGTATACATTAAAATTATGAATAATGTCAAGAAAAAATGTTATTTTTCAATGACTTAATTAATAATAAAGATAAAGTTGGTATTTTATAAATTTACATATGGTTAAATACAATTGTATTTGTCTTTTCCCTTTTGGGTTGTATTTGATATAGTTTAATCATGCAAAAGTTGCAAATTATTAATGAAGAGAGATTTTGCGATTACTCAGGCAACACACCTGAAAGCCACAGAGCAATGGCACAACTGTTTATTGAACAGGCGCATGTATATGTTCAAGATCTTTGTTTTGCGATGGATGAAAATTCGCAGGATTTATGGCATGATGTTGCACATAAATATAAAGGGATGGCAGCTTTTGCCGGTGCAGATGCCCTTTACAAAGCCTGCCAACACGCACAGGACATATCGGCCACATCAAAAATTAACAAACAAAAGGTTTTAAATTCCATTGAAAAAGAAACCAATAGAGCAATTCAAGAACTTTCAGATATATTTCAAACGGAGCATATTTAAAGATGGAATATTATCCCAATCTTCGCTTTGACCAAGATCACGCTGTTGCAAAAAATGATATTAATTCAGTTCAACACTGGCGGTGCCTGCATATTGAAATAAAAGAGTTACCTGATAACATTGATCTTGAACGTTTGGCCCAAAAAATATTCAAAATTTTTCAAAGTTTGCCCGGATGCTTCTATTTTGACCCCCGCGCCCGCATGACCGTTTTTTGCAAAATGCAAGAGTCTATTATCATCGATGATATCGCTTATAAAATAAATTCTCTTATTAAGGCCGATTTTATGTGTCGTATGGGTGAACAAACAATTTTATCCAACGGCATTGTGTCTCTGCAATTTATTTTCTCTCCAACATCCAGCGAAAAACAAAAATTATCACAAGAATTCATCATGCAGGAACGATTGAAACGCCATCATGATATTATTATGGTGGTCGAAGATGATCTTTTTGCACGCAGTATTGTCAAAGATGCTCTCAGCAGCAAATTTAAACTGATCGAAATTGATAATGGCGCTAAGGCCACACAAGAATACTTATCAAATTCACCCGATGTTCTATTTCTTGATATCCATCTCCCCAACAAAAAAGGCCCACAAATTTTAAAAGAAATCATGGAAGTCGATCCTCAGGCATATGTTATCATGTTAAGTGCCGATGCCAATAAAGACCGCATCATGGAATGTATAAAAATGGGCGCAAAGGGATTTATCGCAAAACCATTTAATGGTGAAAAGTTATTTAATTACATCCGAAGATGTCCAACTATTCGGGTTTATTGCTAAGGCATGATATAAAAAAACCATCCATATCGTTATTCGTTGGCAAAAGCCGAATATCGCCATCAGGTGTTTGATAGTTTTCATGCTGTTTCATTGAATGGCGTATAAAATTTTTATTTTGGCTTAAAAACGATTCAATTTGTTTTTCACCCTCATCTTTTTGCAGCGAACATGTGCAATAAATTAATAATCCATTATCCTTAACCCAATCTTTAACACGCGATAATAAATTCGCCTGTAAATCAATCAGGGATTGAATATCAGAGGCTTTGCGAATGTAGGGCAAATCGGGGTGGCGACGTAATGTCCCCGTTGCGGAACAGGGCGCGTCCAATAAAACAATATCGTATTGTTGTTGCGGATTCCATTTCAAAATATCGGCACAAATGACCTCAACTTGGGCTTCCAAATTTGTGCGTTTTAGGTTTTCTTTTAATCGCAATAATCTTTTTTCCGATATATCAATAGATGTGACCTTTGCATGCTTAGAGGCCAATTGCATTGTTTTACCACCAGGCGCGGCACATAAATCCAAAACATGTTTACCATTCAAATCATCCAATAATGAAACGGGAATATGTGACGCATAATCCTGAACCCATTCATCATCGCCTAAATTAAAATCACCATCCATGATGCGCCATTCACCTGTTTTATTGATCATCCCGATTTTGGCCTCGCTCAAGCTAGCCTGTTCAATTTGTGATGCGGTATCAACGCCGTAATCCTGCGCCCATGTATTCACCAACCAATTGGGCAAGGATGATTTCAAATCATTGGGTTTGCCCTCACGGATTAAACGTCGTAAAACCGCATTCACCATTCCCGATTGTTTGGGGCACCTGATCATTTTTGACAATTTAACGGATGTATCCACCGCCGCATGGTCAGGCACGGACTCCATGAAATAAATTTGCGCTGCGCCTATTAAAACCAAGATATTTAAATTGGATGGGGCAATGTCTTTATTGCGGTTTGCAGCGGTGTTAATCAATTTTTGTAAGAGTGGTTTATACCGCAAAACAAACGCGCACAAGGCATGAGAAAACGATTTGTCCTGTGGCGATAAATTATATTTTTTGGCAAATTTATCCAATGATTGATCAAGCGGTTTTTGTTGATCAAAAACAGCAATCAAAGCATTAAGCGCACATTGGCGGGAGTTCAAACCATCAGACATAGATAGTGTTTAACACGAAGTTGACAAATATGAAACATCCCCAACTTGATCGGGGATCCAGTGCTTGAAAATATATGAGTGCTTTTGACTCTGGATCTCCGCTTTCGCGGGGAAATTAAATAGTTTTAAACAACCATCTCTCTCAAACGTCTTACGCGTTCTTCTGTTTTGGGGTGGGTTGAGAAAAGGCCATCAATCGCATGAACATGCAATGGATTAATAATAAACATATGTGCGGTGGCGGGGTTGCGTTCGGCGGTATGATTATCAATCACTTTCGCCTTCATCGCGATTTTTTCCAATGCAGAGGCCAACCATTCAGGCCGACCACAAATTTCCGCCCCAACACGGTCGGCCTCATATTCACGAGACCGTGATATCGCCATTTGAACCACAGACGCCGCCATAGGTGCCAAAATCATCATGGCGATCGTTCCGATTAGACCCATGCGGTTATTCCCCCCACCAAAAAACATCATGAAATTCGCCAACATTGAAATCGCCCCGGCAATCGATGCGGTCATGGTCATGATCAATGTATCGCGGTTTTTAATATGGGCCAATTCATGCGCCATCACGCCCGCAATCTCACCACTGTCAAGACGACGAAGCAACCCTGTCGTTGCGGCAACCGCGGCGTTTTCAGGGTTACGCCCCGTCGCAAACGCGTTGGGTTGATCATTATCAATAATATAAACCTTTGGCATCGGCATATTGGCATTTTCCACCATTTGCATGACCATATTGTATAAATCTGGTGCAGTGGATTGA